>CAZAZI010000016.1:0-13257 GCA_964489575.1 uncultured Oscillospiraceae bacterium
GCTCCACGTTGGTGGGGCCGGTGAGGCCGAATTGCTCGGCCCAGGCATACAGCCGCTCAATACCGATGCGGTAGGCCACCTCGGAGAAATAATAGTTGCAGGAATTCTTGATGGCCTTGGCCAGGTTCTGGTCGCTGTGCTGTGCGTGGGCCTTGGCCAGGCTGCCCACGTGGCACCTGGGCGCGTTCTGCGTCACCAGCTTGTTATTCTCATCCAAATAGAAATATTCCCACTCGCAGCTGATGCGCTCATCGAGGCCCAGCTTGCCCTCGGCCACGCCGGCGATGCCCGTGACCATCTTGAAGATGCTGCCCGGGGCCAGCTTGGTAGAGATCGCCTTGTTGAGGGTAGGCGTGGTCTCGCCCGCATCGTTGAGCGGATCGTTCTCGTCGCCAAAGAGCGCCTTGTAATGCTCCGTGGAAAGGCCGCCGGTGAACCAGTTCGGGTCAAAGCTGGGGTAGCTGGCCATGGCCAGGATCTGCCCGTTCTTGATATCCATCACCACGGCAGCGCCGGTTTTAGCGGTTTTGATCTTGGAAATGTCGTTATCCGGCGCGTCCTTGGCATACTCCGTGGCCGACGCCTGGATGGCCGCGGCTTCGTCGCCCGCGATCTTCTCGATGAGATCCGCCAGGGCCTGCTCTGTTACCATCTGCAAGTTGAGGTCGATGGTGAGCATCACGTCGCTGCCGTCCGTAGGGGCTTCGTAATCGAGCTCGCGGATGACGCTGCCGTTTTTGTTGACCTCCACGGTACGGCTGCCCTGGTGCTCGTTGGTAGCGCCGGTAAGGTAGCTTTCCATGGTAGCCTCCACGCCGGCCACGCCAATATAATCGTTGTTGGAATAGCCCTGCTGCTCCACCATCTCCTTGGTGACGCTGCGGCCCAAATAGCCGATGAGATGGGCTGCCGTGGTGCCCCGGGGGTAAACCCTGGTGGTAGACTGCGAGGTTTGCAGGCCGGGCAGTTCCGCCGCGTGCAGCTTGATCTGGGCCACTACCTCCATATCTACGTCGTAGGCGATGGTGATGGGCTCAAAGGCGCGGTAGTTGTTGAGGTTGACCTCCTGCCGGATGGAGATGATCTTATTGGCTTGCTCAAAGGTAAGCTCCTCCGGAATAAACCACCAGGCGCGCAGTTTTTTATAGCTTTCCTCCGCAGTGGGCCACTTGGAGGTATCCCAAAGGGCCTTATCCTCTATTGTTTCATCAAAGTCGATGGGGAAACCCATGGCCTCGCAGAAGTTCTTGTAGCGGGCCACCTTGTTGGCCTTGCTCTCCACCCGCCAATCGTAAACGATCTCCCCATCCACCATGCGCAGGTACGAGGTATCGATGGTTTGGCCGCCGCCTTCCTCGATGAGGGAGATGGCCTTCATCAACGCCTCCGTATAAACGGCGCTGTCGTACTCTGTGCGGTTATCCGCATTGCGCAAAAATTCTACGTTATAGCTGTTCTTGCTATAGGCCAGCACCACGCCGTTTCGATCCAATATGCGGCCCCGGTTCCCCTTGATGCTGATGGTGGAGTTAGAGCGGTTTTCCGCCTGCTCCGCATACGTGGAGCCCGCGGCCAAGGTTATGGAGCTGAGCCGGTAGATGAGGGCGGCCATCAAAGCCGTGAGGACGAGGCCCAAAATGATATATCTGCTCACGGAGCGTTTTTTCATCGAATCCCTCCCGCGTTGCGGTCGTAGTGTTTCTTCACCTGGCGCTGGAGCGTGGGCTTGAGCAGCAGGTGCAGCAATGCGCAAAGGCCGCCGGTAAGCAGCGCGCAGGGCAGCATATAGGCAAAAAGCATTTCAAAATAACCGAAGCTCCCCCCTTGCAGCCGTACCGCCACGGCCATGAGGTGCTCCTTACAAAGAGCGCAGACCGCGGCCGTAACCGAGGGGATGATGATATTATCGGCATAGAATTTTTTATAAAAGGAGCCGCCCGCCACGCCGGCGAACATATAGGCCATGGCCCCAAGGCCCACGGCCCGGCCGAAAAGCACATCCATCAGCAGCCCGCCCAGCAGGCCGACGAACATGCCCTCCCGCTGGCCCAGCAACACGCCCAACGACACCGCAAGCGCCAGCATGCAATCGGGCCTTATGCCCATGATATTAAGCCGCGCGAAGAGCACGCTATCCAAAAAGATAGCGGCTAGCAGGGAAAGGACGACGGACGCGCGATACAGCATGGCTATTGCGCCTCCTCTTGCGCGGCCTCGGTAAGGATGATGACCTCCTCCAGCCGAAGGAAATCCACTGCGGGCCGCACGAGGGCGTTTTTATCCTCCTTCTCGCCGCTGGCCCTGGAAACTTCCAGCACGGAGCCTATGGGGATGCCCTTGGGGAACACGCCGTCAATGCCGCTGGTGACGATGGCGTCCCCGGGCACAAGGTCGCTGCCCGCGGGCAGGTAGTAAAGCTCCAATGTATCGTCCCCGCCCGCTTCCAGCTTACCCCTGGCAAAGCCGTAATCGCGGGTGCGTTCCACCATCACGCTCACATCCGAGGTGGCGTCGATAATCGCGATGATCTTGCAGGTATTGGCGCTCACGCTGGAGACCCGGCCCACCAGGCCCAACCCGGTGATCACGGCCATATCCTCCGCCACGCCCTGGTTCCTGCCCGCGCTCACGGTGAATTCGCTGAACCAAACGCCCTGGCTGCGGCCAATGATCGGCGCGGTGAGATAGGAATGCCCTTCCAGGGTGTCCGCATAATTGAGCAGGGCCTTGAGACGCTCATTCTCCTGCCGGAGCGAAGAAAGCTCGCTCTCCATGGTTTCATATTGGGCAAGGCGCACCCGCAGCTGCTCGTTCTCCTTATCCGCCTCCGTGGTTTTGAAGATGCGCTCGAAAAAATCGATGATAGCGTTGGAGGCGCGCACGGAAAACTTCTGTAGAGGCTGGGCTACGGTGTTTACCGCATCCTCAGCCCAGCTGACGGCCGCCCGGTTCCCGGCCGTGGAGATGGCCAGGATAGCCAGCACCACCAGCACCGCCAGCAGCAGGATGAATATTTTGCTTTTAAAAAGCTCGCGCATATTGCTCCCCCGCGTAAACCTTGCCGAATCCTGGCTGCTATTTTAGCGCACAGCCGCGGCATCGTCGCCGGACATACCGCACAACGGGTACGTTTTCGCTCTTCTTTCTTTCTCCACACCGTAATTTCTCGCCAATCTTTCGGCAATGCTTAGCCGGTGGAGCAATTCCTCCCTTGAACCATACGCCCAGGATATACGCCTCTATTATAAAAGCAACGGCCGCCCAAAGCAAGTTTGGGCGGCCACAAGTCACATTTTGTTAATCTCTACCCCTCCGCCGTAAGATCCGCATAGAGGGTATCGGGAATATCGTCCCGCGCGTTAAGGGCGCGGAGCGCGCCCAGCACTACGCAATCAAGCGCGTCCTCAGCCACGCGCACCGAGAGGCCGGTGTCGCGCTCGAGCAGGGCGTCCATGCCCGAAAGCAGCGCCCCGCCGCCGGTTAGGATCACCCCCCGGCGGTAAATATCGCCCGCCAGCTCCGGCGGGGTATCGGCCAATGTCTCGCGAACGCATTGGGCGATTTTGCGCAAAGGCTCCACAATGGCGTGGCCGATCTCCCCCTGGCTGACGATCAGGGAGGTGGGCAGGCCGGTTTTGAGGCTGCGGCCCCGTATCTCGCAATGCTCCACCCCGCCCACCCGGGCGCGGCCCAGCGAAAGCTTGACCTGCTCCGCCGTGCGGCTACCGATCATTAGCTCGTATTCGCGGCGCATGTATTCCACGATCGCTTCATCTATGTGGGTGCCGCCCACGCGGATGCTGCGGTTGGCCGCGATGCCGCCCATGGCCAGCACGGCCGCGTCCGTAGTGCCGCCGCCGATATCCACCACCATATTGCCCAGCATATCCTGCGGGGAAATGCCGGCGCCCAGGGCTGCGGCGATGGGCTCCTCCATCAGCAGCACCGTGCGCGCGCCGGCGCCTTTCGCGGCCTCCAAAATGGCGCGCCGCTCGATATCCGTAATGCAAAGGGGAAGGCAAAGCATTAGCCGAACCCCCAGCGGCCCGGTCTTGCGGCCCAAAGCCCGCTTGATATAATGCTTGAGCATGGCCTCGCACAGCGGCGCGTCACAGATCACGCCGTCGCGAATGGGATAGCACACGTTAACGCCGCCGGGCGCGCGGCCCAAAAGCTGCATGGCCTCGTTCCCCACAGAGAGCACCTCGCTCCTTTGCCCCGCATTCACGGCCACCACCGTGGGCTCCCGCAGCACGATCCCCCGGCCCCGGATGGCCACCAGGGTATTGACGGTGCCAAGGTCGATGGCGATCCCGCCCCCCAGCGCCTCCATTAGCCGTTTGGAAAACATATATGGTTTACCTCCCCAAAAGCAGTCTTTGTTGGGAAGTATGTCCAGCCTACGGTTGGTTATACATTGGTTATGCGCCTTAGGATGTGCTATAATGTGTCGTGCATTCAAAATTCGCGCGCGAGGTGTTTTTATTATGAACTTGATCCTGGCTTCCCAATCCCCCCGGCGGCGGGAGCTTTTCGAATTGATCGGCCTGCCCTTTACCGCCCTCGTGAGCGAGGCGGATGAGGATATCCCCCTGGAGGAGCCGGGCGCTTATGTGGAAAAGCTGGCCCTGCGCAAGGCGGAGGCGGTTTTCGCCCAGCGCCCAGGGGATTGCGTGGTGGGCGCGGATACCATCGTTTGGCTGGACGGGGGCATCATCGGCAAGCCCCGGGATGAGGCGGACGCTTACCGCATCCTGCGCACGCTTAGCGGCCGTACCCACACGGTTTACACGGGCCTGGCGGTGTTGGCCCCGGGCAGCCGCGAACTATTGCACGATATTACCCAGGTAACCTTCGCCCCCCTCTCAGATGAAGAGATCCGGGCCTATATCAAGACCGGCGATCCGATGGACAAGGCCGGGGCCTACGGCGTGCAGGGCAAGGGGGCCATCTTCGTGGACCGGGTGGAGGGCTGCTACTTCACGGTTATCGGCCTGCCCGTTCCCAAGCTCTACCGGGCTCTTGCCAAGCTGGGCATCCGCCCCACGGGGATATAAGCCATGTTCAGCTGGCCGCAGTTTTTGACTTATATCGCCGTGGTGGATATCACCCCCGGCCCCAATACCCTCACCGTGATGGGCAACGGCGTGCGCTTCGGCTTTCGCCGCACCCTGCCTTTTATGGGCGGGCTGGTGCTGGGCCAATCCGTCATTATGGCCCTGACCGGGCTTTTCAGCAAAGCCTTGCTGGACTATCTGCCCGGCGTCAAGCCTATCATGCTGGGGATAGGGGCCGCATATATGCTGTACCTAGCCTATAAGATATGGCGCGGCGGCGATGTTGAAGCGGCGGAAGGCCAAAAGGACGGCTCCGTCACGTTTGCCAATGGCCTATTGCTGCAATTTATCAACCCCAAGCTGCTGCTTTTTGCCCTGACCTCCATGTCCAGCTATATCCTGCCCTATTTCACCACCCTGCCCACCATCGCCGCAAAGGCGGCCCTTATCCCCTTGGGCGGCCTGTGCAGCTGCCTGCTCTGGACTGCCTTTGGCTCGCTTTTCTGCGGCTTTTACGCCCGCCATTCAAAGCCGCTTAACGCGGCCATGGCCCTGGCGCTGGTCTATTGCGCCATCGCCTTGTTTCTATAGCAAATCAAGCGGCGAGCGGCGAGCGGCGCATTCCACCCGCTTGGATTTTTCGGAAAAGCCTGCTATACTTTAGGTGAATAGCGAAGAAAGGATCGGGAAAATACCATGGAAAAGCTGAAGATCGTAGCCATCGTCGGCTCCCTGCGCAAGGATTCCTTCAACCGCCAGCTGGCCCTGGCGGCGCAAAAGGTCATAGGAGAACGGGCGGAATTCGAACTGCTTGATTATGCGGACGTGCCCTTTATGGATCAGGATATCGAATACCCGGCCCCGGAGGCCGTGCGGCGCGTGCGAGAGATCGTTAAAGCCGCGGATGGAATCTGGTTCTTTACGCCTGAATACAACCATTTCTTCCCCGGCGTGCTCAAAAACCTCGTCGATTGGCTCTCCCGGCCCACCAGCGAAAGCGGGCGGCAGGTGCTGGGCGGCAAGCCCGCGGCCATCAGCGGCATTTCACCAGGCATGGCCGGCACCGTTTGCGCCCAGGACCATCTGGTGATGCTGCTGAGCTTTTTGAACATGCGGGTGATGAACCTGCCCCGCCTGACCATCCCCAACGCCACGCAGCAGCTCGACGCGCAAGGCAGTTTGGCCTTGACTTCCAGCGCGCCTTATTTAGAAAAGCAGGCGAATGCGTTCCTTAAATTTATCGCCAAGTAAAGGGCGGCTTTTCAACGCGCGGCGCGTTGCGGGCGCATCCGCCCGCGATCTGGCGAGCCATCGCATCCCTATTAAAAAAACGCGGGCGGCTGGTAGCCGCCCATTTGTATTTATTTCCGTTTCGGCTTATTTTTTCGCAGCCGGCTTAGCCGGGCTGCGCTTTTTGGCGCTTGCCCGCTTTTGCGCAAGCTGCGCTTGGTGCTCTTCGAGGCGCTTGCGTTCGCCCTCCTGGGCGCGGCGCTCCCGCTCGGCCGTCTCCGCTTCGCGCGCCAGCCGCAGCTGCTCTATAGCCCGCGTCTGCCAGGCGGGATCGGTCAAGGTTAAAAAGCCGCCGAAGGCCGAGGGGTAGACGAATTTTTTAACGCCATACTCCCCGCCAAAGTCGACTTCTATATTGGTTTGTGTTTGATTTGCGACCGTGCCGGTGCCAAACCGGCTATGGACAACCTTTTTCCCAAGTAAATTCACCGCTCCGCTCCTTCCGTTTTTTGCGACGCTTCCAGCCTGGCCGCGATATAGGCCGGGACTTCCTCTTTGTGCAGCTCCAGCGCTACGGCCAGCTCGCCGAAAAGCAGCTCTTCCGCCTGGCGAAGATACCGCTCATCCACCACGCCGAACTTGCGCTTGCTCCCCTCCAGCTCCTGCTTTTTGGCATAGATGGACATGGTGAGCTCCAGCAAATCCGCGCAATCATGGCTTTTCATCGTTGCGTTGTAGTGCTCCGTGAGCTCGTTGTTGGCCCGGCTGTGATGCGGCTCGACCTGAATCGAGGGAATCAAGTCGATGAGCCTTTTCGCCTCTTCTTTGGAAATGGCGGGCCGCATGGCCACTTTGGGATTATCCACAGGCGTGTGGATGGTGCATTGCCGCTGGTAGAGCGGCGTGAGCGTATAGTAGAGCCGATCGTGCCCGACGCCGGGCAGCGCCATGGGGGCGACATCCTGCACCCTGCACGCGCCCGTCATGCCGTAGATCACGATATCACCTGCCTGATACATGGGAAACATCCCCCTTTCTCAGCCGCTCATCTTGGGCCCAAGGCCGCGCGCCGCCGTAATATTTTTGCGCGATATGCTCCTGCGTTTTTTCATTGAGGGAGCAGAGCCGCCGCCAGGAGCCATCCACGCTGTTCCTCTCGCGGTAATAGGGGCAGCCCTCGCCCGTGCAGGCGGGAACATTCAGAAGGGCGCACTTGCCGTTTTCGCGCAGCTCCCTGCAATCCGGCAAATTTAACAATTCAATATTCGAGTAACGCGTGAGCGCGGCCATACAGCACCCTCCTCATGTAAAATTAAGGCAGCGGGCGGCTAACAATCGGACTTACGTTTGTTAAACCGCACGCTGTACTATTATTTTACCACATTTCGGCGCTCAGATGTAAGCGAAATTGTCCGCAACAGGCATTTTTGCCGCGTTGACTGGCTTTTTGGGCTGCAAACCCGGCCCCGACGCGCCAAATCCGGGCTGGACAAAGCGTCAGGCATTTACTATAATACTTATTAAAAGTATTGAAACAAATGGCGAAGGAGGTTTTCCCCGATGGGCGTTACCACGCTGGATGTAAAACAAAGCAACGTAGCCGCCGTACTATCTGCGCTGTATGGCCTTCGATCCGCCCGCGTCAAGGATCTGGCGGCAAAGACGGGTTTGAGCCAGGCCACGGTGGGAAGCATTGTGGCCGCCTTGGTGGAGAGCGGCAAGGCGCTGCCCGGGGAATCCGCGCCCTCTTGTGGCGGGCGGCCCGCCAGAACCTATGCCTTCAACGCGAAATTTGCCTATGTGCTTGCGCTTTCCGCGCGGGCGCGGGGCGAGGCGCAGGTGATAAGCGGCCGCGTGGCCGATCTATATGGCGCGGCCGTATGGCAAGCGGAGAAAAGCTTTGATTCGATCCGCACGGAGAGCTTCGAAGGCATCGTGGAGGCGGCTTTGCGGCTGTACCCTGCCATCCGCGTGCTGGCGGTTTCCCTGCCCGGGGTGGAGAAGGACGGCGTGATCCTTTTCAACGATTACAAAGCGCTGGAGGGCCTTGATTTCGCGGCGCATTTCAGGGATAAGTACGATCTGCGCACGCTGCTCGAAAACGATACGAACGCGGCGCTGCTGGGCTATGGCCAGGGCCTTGGGCCGGATGCGATCGCCGCCGGGCTGTATTTCCCCCGGCATTTCGGCCCGGGCGCGGGCCTTTTGATCGAGGGCAAGGTGCTCAAAGGCGCGCGGGGCTATGCCGGAGAGCTCGCCCGCCTGCCCCTTGGCATCGACTGGCCTGCCCTCGATTATGGCGACCCGTCCGCGGTAGGCCCGGCCGTTGCCGCTCTGATGCGTGTGCTTTGCTGCGTGGCCGACCCGCAGCGCTTCGTGCTCTATGGCGATTTTTTTACCGCAAAAGTCCGCAAAGCCATTCGGCAGGCGCTGGACCCGGCCTTTTGCCCGGCCCTGGATTTCCATAGGGATCTCGACGCCGATATCATGCGGGGCCTGCTGGCGCAAGCGCTAGGCGCCTATCAACAGGCGCTTTGGGAAAACCGATAAGTTTAACATACTACGGAGCGTATACATGATCTTTTTAGCCTTGATCTACCTGGCCTTTATTAGCCTGGGCCTGCCGGATTCGCTGCTGGGCAGCGCCTGGCCTATTATGAACGCGGAATTTGGCGTGCCCGTGGGCAACGCGGGCTTCGTTTCCATTCTGATTTCCGGCTGCACCATCATCTCCAGCCTCTTTTCGCACCGGCTCATCCGGCGCTTTGGCACGGGCCGGGTCATGGTGGCCAGCGTAGCCATGACGGCGCTGGCGCTGCTGGGCTTCTCCCTGGCCCCTTCCTTCCCCTGGCTGCCCGTTTTCGCCATACCCCTGGGCCTGGGGGCCGGGGCTGTGGACGCGGGACTTAACGAATTCGTGGCCGAGCATTACGAGGCCAAGCATATGAACTGGCTGCATTGCTTCTGGGGCCTGGGGGCCATGCTGGGGCCGGCGTTGCTCTCCGCGCTTCTTCAAAGCGGGCGGGCCTGGCGCAGCGGTTATTTCAGCATTGCCATGATCCAATTCGCCCTGGTGGCGCTGCTGCTTTTCTCCCTGCCCATATGGAGGAAGCGCGAACGCCCGGCCTTGTGGCCCGATAAGGCCGGCAAGGCGATTCGTGATAAAAAGGGCCTGCTTGCGCCCCTGCACGCCAGGGGGGCGGCCTTTGCCCTGCTCGCCTTTTTCCTCTATTCCGCCGCCGAAGGCTCCATGACGCTGTGGGCGGCCAGCTTCTTGGTAAAGGTAAAGGGCGTTTCGCCCGAAAGCGCCGCGGGCTGGGTATCGCTGTTTTTCCTGGGCATCACAGCGGGCCGCATGATCGGTGGCTTTGCTTCCATGAAGATCAGCAACGCGGCCATGATCCGCCTGGGCGCGCTGCTGGCCCTCTTGGGATTCGGCCTGATGCTGCTCCCCCTCCCTGCGCCCTTTGCCGTTGCGGCGCTCTGCCTCACGGGCCTGGGCCTCGCGCCCATCTTCCCCTCCATGCTGCACCAAACGCCCCTCAACTTCGGCCAGGAACACGCCCAGGCCGCCATGGGCCTGCAAATGGCCGCAGCCTATACGGGCAGCACCTTCATGGCCCCGCTTTTCGGCCAGCTTTTTGAGCGGCTTTCCTTTGCGCTGATGCCCGGCGTGCTGCTCACATGCGCGGCCCTGCTCTTTAGCTGCACGCAGCGGCTGGCGCTTATCGGCAAACGGGGCGCGGCTTAGGGGGAATAAACGGGAACCAGTACGCTAAGGGGCCCCACGATGCGCGGGCCCCTTGCATATTAATACTTGCGTTTCGTCTTCGCTATAATTACCGTCGCCACGATCAGGCAAAGGGTGGCGATCGCCGTCCATAAGAGGCCGTTTGAGCCGGAGGCAGGCTGGGCGCTGCCCGGCGTCGCATTGCCGCCCGGGGCGTTGCCATCGGGCCGGGCGCTGCCGCCGCCCGGCATCCTGCCACCCCCGTTCCCGCGGCCTCCAAAGGAACTAAGCTGCTGTATCTGCTCCTGTGTGAGGCCCAGGGCAGCGAGCTGCTCCTTGGCCTCATCCGTCAGCTCGCCGCCTGCCTGCTGCAAAACTTCCATGGCCTGGCGCATCGCGCCGCCATCCGGCATGTTGCCGCCCGCGCCTTGGAAGCCGCCCTGGTTTTCGCCCCCGCGCCCGCCCATCATACTGCCCAAGGCGGAAAGATCCAGCCCTTCGGCGGAGACGAGCAGTTCGGGATTTGCCTCCTGCGCCGCCGTGGTGCCGGGCACGCTGCCGTTAAGCTGGCCTTCTACGCTCTGCGCCCGCAGGTCTCCCAAGGCGATGAAGGCTTCAAGCGACGCTTCATATTCCTCATAGGTGCAGAGGGCCGTGGGGTCATTTTTCACGTATTCGCCGATCAGCGCGTCCAGTTCCCGCACCTTGGCCTCGAATTTTCCGTCGCTAAAATAATCATCCATCAGCTGTTGCAAATAGCCGTGGTAGGTTTCGAGGTATTCCTCATTGGAAAGGAGCTTGTCGAGCAGGGGCCGATCCGCCATCTCCACGCCGCTCACCGGCGTATCGATGGGGAAATTCACCACCGAGGAAGCATCCCCGCTCTGGAAGCCGCCCCAGGCGAGGTTATAATCCCAGGGCAGCATGGTGATCCGGCCATCCAGTTCATAGAGGTAATAATTCTGCGCCATGCTGGAGGAATAGCTATCCAGGTTGACCACGATGGTATGGGCGGCAAAATAACGCAAAATCTGATCCACGTCGAAATAGGTTTCCAGCTCACGGCCCTCGGAGAGCGCTTGGAGCGCCTCGATCACCTTCTGGTAATCGCTTTGCATCCCCTTGCCTACCACATTGTTGAAGATGGCGCTGTAGCTGGAAGCATTATCATCCGTATAGACGAGGCTGCCCCCGCCCGAGCCCATGCCGCCCATACCGCCGCCCCGGGCGCTATCGTTCGTTTCGCCATCCATATCCGGGGGCGCGGCCCGGCCGTTTTGGCCGCCATCCTCCCCTTGCGCCGCCGCGCTCTGATCGTTCGCGCCGAAAGCGCCGGGCGCCGCATCCCCGCCGGGCATCCCGCCGGGCTGGCCACCCTGGAAGGCAGCGTTATCATCGCCGTCGTTATCGCCCATATCCATGCTCTTTACGTTATAAAGCATGCCGGATGTACCGCCCGAAACCCGCTGCTCGTAGCTTTCGTTATAGAGCTCCACGGCAAGATACAGGCCCCAGGCCTCGCCGTTCACCTGGATATTGGCAAAGCCGAAGCAGGGCGCGTCTACGCCCGCCTCTTGCATCAGGTCGTAGGAGATATACTCCTTCATATTGGTGTTATCGCCCAGCATGTTGTTAAGCACCAAGCTTTGCAGGCCAAAGCAGGTCTGGTCGCTGATGTATTCGTCAAATTGCAAGCGCAGGCTGTAGCGGCCGCTCTCGGAGGAGGCCACCTGCGTGAGGCTGGAATTGCCCTTGGGGCGCACGCCCACGTTCTGGAATCTCGTGCCGTTTACGATCACATCCGCCGCGATGAATTGCTCGGAAATGGCGTTATCCAGCATTTCCTGCCAATCCGCCTCGGACGCCAAAATTTCGATGGAGATAATATCCGCGCCGAAAATCTCCGTGGCGTAGGCGGGCGCGCTCTCCGGCGCGCCGCTTTCCTTGGCCGCACCGCCCAGCATATATAAAGCGGCCACGGCCAGCAGGGCGAAGGCCATCGCGGCCGCCACGACGACACCGATCCTTTTGCTGCCTATCATCTTCTTACCCCGCTTGGCGCTCAGGCCGCGTAATCGCCGTTATAGCTGACGAGGGTGGCGTTATTCACGCCCTCCACGCTTAAAAGCTCGTTCAAAAACTTGGCGGACATATCGATTAGGCGCACCTCCACGGTGAGCTCGATGCCACTCTTGGCCACGGTCTTAGCCTTGACGAGGGCCTTTTTGGTTTTGGCGCGGATCATAGCCACGGCTTCGTCCTCGGCGTGATCGTCCGCCAGATCCAAAACGATAATGTAGGGCGTATCCGTGCTCTTTTTATTGACGAAGATCAAGAGGATCAGGCCGATAAACAGCGAGCCGATCACCGCCAGCGGCAGCAGGCCCGCGCCGGTGACGATGCCCGCCGAGATGGCCCAAAAGAGGAAGGCGATATCCAGCGGCTCCTTTACGGCCGTGCGGAAGCGCACGATGGAGAGTGCGCCCACCATGCCCAGGGAGAGCACGATATTCGAGGTAACCGCCAGGATGATAAGGGTGGTGATGAGCGACATCGCCATAATGGAAACGCCGAAGGAAGCCGAATACATTACCCCCGCGAAGGTCTTTTTATATACGTAAAAGATGAACAGGCCAATGCAAAGCGAAAGCCCCAGGGCCAGGGTCACATCCAGCAGGGAGAACTCCACAGCCGATTCCAAAAAGCTGCTCTTGAAAATATCGTTGAACGTCATGTATGTTTACCTCCAATGTTTGTTAAATGATCCTTGCGGCCGCGTATTTGGAAAACGCCGCCGCCTGCCTGCTTGAAAGGGATACGATGCCCCGGATGACCTCGGGCAAAAAGGCGTCGTACTTTACCTCCAGGATGGCCGGGCCCGGGATGGGGACGGACGGGGCCCCGCTATTGAGAAAGTCCTTAGGGCCGAGGCCGGCGCGGATGTCGTAATCGATGGTAATGCGCACGTTGCCCGGCGGGTATACGTAAGCGTCGCGCCTGTAATCGACGATGCTCTTGGGCCGAAGCAGCTGCGCGCGCATCTTGGCGTACAGCTCCCACAGCAGCGGCTCGGCGCTTTCTTTGAGCACCCCGTAATTGCCGAAAAGCAGCTCCCGGCAGGCCGCAGCCGAAATCTGCGCGCTCTCCTTAAAGCAGAGGCCCCCGGCCTTGCTCTTTTTTTCCAGGCGGAGGAAGGAAGGATCCGCGTTATAATAGCGGAGGCGGAATTTTTCCCGCTCG
>CAZAZI010000017.1:0-13179 GCA_964489575.1 uncultured Oscillospiraceae bacterium
CCTCCGCGTCGCCCAGGTATGCGCCCACGCCGCCCAGCTCCACGCCTTCGATCAGTTCTTCGGGCTTGATGCCCATCACATCCATGCTCATGGTGCAGGCCACGATCTTCACGCCCGCTCCCATGGCCTTTTGGATCAGGGCCTCTAAAGAATCCACATTCTTATCCGCCATAATTTTTTTCATCATGGCCGTGCCCATGCCCGCCATGTTCATTTTGGAAAGCTTGAGCTTGCGGCTGCCCCGGGGCAGCATAAAGCCGAACATGGACTCCATAAAGCTCTTTTTCACGGGCTGCTTTTTCGCCTTGCGCAGCGCAGTCAGCCCCCAGAAGGTGAAAAACATGGTGACCGGCCTGCCCATGGCGGCAGCGCCGTTGGCGATGATGAAGCTGGCCAGCACCTTATCGAGATCGCCGGAAAAAACGATGATGGTCTTGCCCTCGGCAGATTCCCGGACGCCGGGCGCTGCCGTCTCGCCGCCCTTGCGCACGCGGGCTATGTAATCCTTGCCCCGCCGCTCCGTACCTACCAGGGTATTGCCCGTGCGCCTGCACCAGGCTCCGATATCCCGCGTGAAGCCCGGATCGGAAGCGGAGACCTCCAGTACGGAACCTTGCGGCATATCCTTCACGGTTTCAAATACCTTCATGATGGGGCCGGGGCATTGCAGGCCGCTGCAATCCAGCCACACGGAAACGGTAGGCGCAGCCGAACCGCCCTGGTCGCCCTGGTCGCTGTAGGATTCGGTGGTTTTCACGGGAGCGGCCATGTTATTTCCCTCCTTATAATGGGTGGAGCGGTAGAAGCGGGTGCCGCCGGGGTAAAGCAGCACGTTTTCAAAGCCATGGAGCATTAACATGCGGGCGGCGTTATAGGAGCGCACGCCGATGGCGCAAAAGGCGATGATCTCTTTGCTCTTATCCAGCTCGCCCAGCCTGCCCCTAAGCGCGCCCAGGGGGATGTGTACGGCGCCGGGCAGAGCGTAGGCCATCAGCTCCGCATCCTCGCGCACATCGAGCAGGATGGCCCCGGGCTTCTTCTCCACATCGTCCCAGGCCGCAAAGCGCACCTTCGCCGCGAGTACGTTTTCCGCGGTGAAACCCGCCATGTTTACCGGATCTTTGGCGGAAGAGTAGGGCGGCGCGTAGGCTAGCTCCAATTGCGTGAGTTCTTGCACGCCGCCGCCCAGGCGGGTCGTTACGGCGATGGTATCGATCCTCTTATCCACGCCCTCGTGGCCCACGATCTGCGCGCCAAAGATACGCTTGCCATCCATCGAGAACAAAAGCTTCAGCGTCAGCGGCGACGCGCCGGGATAATAGCCCGCATGGGAGTTTTGCACGATGACGGCCCGCTCGTAATCCTTCCCATGCACGAGACCCCGGCGGATCAGCGTTTTTTCATTGGCGCCCGTGGAGGCGGCCGTCAGGTCGAACACCTTGGCCACGGATGTGCCTTGGGTACCCTCATAGCGCACCGAACCGCCGGCGATATTATCCGCCGCGATGCGGCCCTGCTTATTGGCCGGGCCCGCCAGCGGCACCATGGTCTTATCCTTGAAGATATAATCCTCCACCTCGATCATATCGCCCACGGCGTAGATGGAGGGATCGGAGGTTTTCAAATACGCATCCGCCGCCACACCGCCGCGGGCGTTCATCACAAGGCCCGCGGCCTTGGCAAGCTCGCCGTTGGGCCGCACGCCGATGGAGAGGATCACCAGCTCGGCGCTGATAGATTTGCCGCTTTTAAGGCGGATATCCACGCCTTCGCCCGTATCCATAAAGGCTTCAACCCCGTCCCCCAGGATGAGATCTACGCCATTTTCAGCAATGTTTTCATGCAAAAGCTGGGCCATCTCAAAATCCAGCGGAGCCATGACCTGATCCAGCATTTCGATGATTGAAACCTCGAGGCCCGCGTGGCGCAAATTCTCGGCCATTTCCAGGCCGATGAAGCCGCCGCCGATCACGGCCGCGCGCTTGACGCCCTGCTCCTTTATCAACGCGCGGATTCGATCCGTATCCGGCACAGTCCACAGCGTTTGCACCCGGGGAGAATCGATGCCGGGGATGGGCGGCCGCATAGGGGAGGAGCCAGTGGCCAGCACCAGGGTATCGTAGCGTTCCTCATAGGTTTCGCCCGTGTCCAGGCGCTTGACCCGCACGATCTTGTTGGCCCTGTCGATGGCGACGGCCTCATTTTGCACGCGCACATCGACATTAAACCTATCCCGCATGGCCTTGGGGGTTTGCAGCAACAGGGCGCTGCGCGAGGCGATCACGCCGCCCACATGATAAGGAAGGCCGCAGTTGGCATAGGAAATATAAGGCCCGCGCTCAAGAAGCACGATCTCCATCTCCTCATCCAGCCTTCTGAGCCGGGCCGCGCAGCTGGCGCCGCCGGCCACGCCGCCGATGATAACGACCTTAGCCATGCTATTTCCCCCCCTTTTTATCGGGCAGCACGGCGCCGCTAAGCAGCAGGCCCATCACGCCCCCATAGATGGTGGATATATAGGGATTGGAAGTGATGGGGCAGCTGCCGGTCGCGCAGCCCACATAGCGGTAAAACAAAAAACCGCCGGCCATGCCCGCCAAGCCAAAGAGAACTGTGGCCAGCCAGCGTTTAAGGGGGATACGCGGCTTCACTTTTTCCATGCTTTCCATGCCTGAAAGCCTCCTCTTGTTTTTCTATGTTAATTAATATACACTCTTTTGTCGGTCTTTTCTGTGACTTTATCACCATGGCCGCCGGGCAGGCTAAAAAACCCTGCTTGGCAAAGCGCTCCCTACAGGAACTGCGGGCGCAAAAAAAGGGCCGCAGCCCCTTTTTGCTCCGTTTATAGCATGGATAGGATTTCACGCTTGGGCTGCATGCCTATGGCGCGGTTTACTTCCACTCCGCCCTTGATGAGAACTAGGGTAGGGATGCTGCGGACTTTAAATCGCATGGCCAGCTCCTTTTCCGCCTCCACATCGACCTTGCCCACCTTAACGTGGGCCTGCTCCGCGGCGATCTCCTCCACCATGGGGGACATGGCCAGGCAGGGAGCGCACCAATTGGCCCAGAAATCGAGTAAAACCGGCTTATCGGATGACAACACTTCCTTTTCGTAATTATCCTTGGTAATGGTCATAGCAGACATAGCAGACATTTTGGCTTCCTCCTATTTGGTTGATGGGTTTATCATAGCACGGATACGCGCTTGTATCCGTGATAAGGTCACACAGGGCCGCTAAAAAGGGTGCGGCCCCCTTCTCCCGGATAAAAGGCGGACAATCTTAGCCCTATTCTTGTTTATTTCGGGCCGGTTTGCTATAATACGAAGCATATTTATAAAGGAGCGTCATTATGCCGAGCCAGCATCTCCCCTTTGATTTGGAGCAAGTCCGCGCCATTGCCGCGGACTATCCTACTCCCTTTTACCTTTACGACGCGGCGGGTATTCGCGGCTGCGTGCGGGCCTTACAAGCGGCCTTTGCCTGGAACGAAGGATTCCGGGAATATTTCGCGGTCAAGGCCACGCCTACGCCGGGCATCCTTGCTCTGCTGCGGGATCTGGGTTGCGGGGCGGACTGCGCCTCTATGACCGAGCTGATGCTTTGCGAGCGCCTAGGCATCACAGGCAGGGGCATCATGTTCAGCTCCAACGATACGCCGGGCGCCGAGTTTGAATATGCCCGCAAGCTGGGGGCCATCATCAATCTGGATGATCTCACCCATGTGGATTTTCTGGCGGAGCACGGCGGCATCCCCGAAACCGTATGCTGCCGTTATAACCCCGGCCATTTCTCTTTGGATAGAAACGCCATCATGGGCAACCTGCACGATTCCAAATTCGGCATGCCCAAGGAGCAACTGCTCGAGGCCTTGGTTCGCCTCAAGGCCCTGGGGGCCAAGGAATTCGGCCTGCACGCCATGCTGATCAGCTGCTCGCTGGAGGAAGCCTATTTCCCCATGCTGCTGGAAGCGTTGCTCAAGCTATCCCTGGAGGCCCGGGAAAAGGCCGGCGTGGAAATCAGCTTCCTGGATCTTTCCGGCGGCATCGGCATCCCCTATAGGCCCGAACAGGGCCCCGTGGATATCGCCGCCATCGGTGAGGCCACGCGTGAAGTCTACCAGCGGCTGGCCCTGCCCAATGGCCTGCGCCCCCGCCTTTATACGGAGCTGGGCCGCTATATCACCGGGCCATATGGGTACCTGGTTTCCACCGTGCTGCACGAGAAGAACACCCATAAGCATTACCTGGGCCTGGACGCCTCCGCTTGCGACCTGATGCGTCCCGCTATCTATGGCGCTTACCACCACATTACCATATTGGGCAAGGAGGATGCGCCTCCTGCGCAGGTTTATGATGTGACAGGCTCCCTATGTGAAAACAACGATAAATTTGCTGTGGACAGGCGCCTGCCCGCCGTCGAGATCGGGGATATCGCCGTAATCCACGACGCCGGGGCGCACGGGCGCTCCATGGGCTATAATTATAATGGAAAGCTTCGCTGCGCCGAATTGCTTCTTAACGAGGATAGCAGCGTGCGCCTGCTCCGCCGGGCGGAAACGCCTGCGGACTATTTCTCCACGCTGGACTGCACGGGCTTGTTCTAAAAACCGACAGATTCCACCTATTCTGTTCTCTATCTTTAGCGCGGGTATATGCTGCCCGCGCTTTGCTTCTTCTGTGTCCGGGCACGGCGGAGCGAAAAAAATGCCCTTCCGCCATAATTTTTAAGTATGGGAAGAAAACGTTGAGGGACGTTGCGGTATTGCTTTTATCAAGGGAAAGAATTATATTTAAAGAGTTGCTAGCTATTTATCTTTACAAACCATGTTCTTTTCAACCAGAAGGCAGCAGGCTAGGCGCATTGCTTAAGGGCATTCCGGCTCCCTTTCTTTAAGGGGCTGCGAAGGATCTCCAGTGGGTATTGTATATGTTAAACCGCATCAAGCAATATATGCTCCAGAATTACTTCGGTAAGCATTTCCCCCTCCAGCATCGCGTGTATATGATCTTCTTCTTCGAGACCTATGCGATGTCCATCCCTTCCGCTCTGACGAACACGCTGTTGCATAAAGGAATCGCGGGCGTTATCTTCCAATGGGGCTACGTCGTATTTTGCACTGTAATGGCCTTTTTGGTGCCGCGCAACCGACTAACCTTCCAAAAGCCGCACCTGCTGTTCGTGGCCTTCGTTTATGTGCCCTTTTTGTATTTTCAAGCCGCCGGCTACGACGGTACCGCCCTGCTCTTCTCCCTGCTGGCCGTTTTTTTGCTGGGCATCGTGTTTACCGGCAAAGCGCGCATCCTCATCATCGCGCTCAATCTCCTCGAATATCTCGTCTGCATCCTGGCGAGCTACCGCTATCCCCAAACGGTAACGCCCCACGGCAGCCCCCAGGCCGAGCTGCTCGATTTGCTAGTGGCCCTCACCCTCACCTTTATCGGCCTCTCTATTATGACGGTGTTCATCAGCCGGGTCTTCGAGGATAACAGCAAGGCCCTGCTGGAGCTTTCCATCCACGATGAGCTGACCGGCGTTTACAACAGGCGCTATTTGACGGAGTTTTTGCAGCGCGAGCTGGAAGCGGCGAAGCAAACAAACGGCAGCGTTTATCTGCTGATGCTGGATATCGACCACTTCAAGCGGATCAACGACAGCTACGGCCACAGGATCGGCGACCGCGTGCTAACCGCCTGCGTGCGTGCCATGCAAAGCGCCCTTAGCGAGCGGGATATGCTCGCCCGCTATGGCGGCGATGAATTCGCCGTGGTTCTGCACGCGCAAACGCCGGAAAGCGCGCTGGAGGTAGCGGAGCGCGCCCGCCGGGTTGTGGAGGCAACGCGTTTTGAGAGCGGCGTGCTCGTTACCGTTAGCATCGGCATTGAGCGCTCCCGGGCCGGGGATTCCATAGAAGATCTGCTTACCCGTGCGGATCATTGCATGTATCAAGCCAAACAGAATGGTCGAAACCAGGTCGTGAAGGGCCGTATGATGAGCTCCGCCGCATAAAACGTGGGCGCGTTTCGTGCCCGGTCACGCCATTCCTAACGATTTGAACCGCGCAATGATCATGCGGGTATAATTGTCTGCTTTCGTAAAAAGTATTTTCTGTTAAAATCGATCTGATAGTGTCGAAAATTGAACGCCTCCTTGCCAAGCGGTGTTCCTTCCGATATAATGGTGATAATCACACTCAATTGCAGAATTCCGTTCTTTTTTTACAGTCTTGTTTTCATTAATATAATTAATATAAGGGGGATTATACATTGTACAGCAAGGTTTTTCCCGCAGACATCCTGCGCGAGGTCGGCATGCTTCCCAAGTACAAAGGATATGCTTATCTACTGTTTATGCTACAGCAAACGGAAAACAATCCCGAAATGATGTATGATCTCTCCCGTGGGTTATACCCGATGACCATGCGTCACTTCCTCATCACGCGCAACAACATGGAACGCAATATCCGCTTCGCTATCAGCCGCACCTGGCAGCATGGCAACCAAGCAGCCATCCGCCGCATCTTCGGCGCGTACGATATGCAGGATGTGCCCAGCGTGACCGAGTTTATCACCATCCTAACCGAGTGTATGCTATGCAAGCGCACCCGCAACCGCAAGCGGGATAGCGACCGCGCTTAGCCGCCCGCAGGTAGCCCGAAACCGGCCTCTGGCCCGCAAAGACCGCCATCGCTTTGTTGCGGCCGCTCACCGTAGGCCCGCTACGCCTTCGCGCCCTCGCCGCGCTCTGATAGCCTTTGTGGACCGAAGGCTCTTTCAGGCCGCAGCAGCATGATTTGAGGCGGTTTCCAGGCGAGGAGGGAGGCATAGCGGCGCCTATTCCGACTGACGACAACATAGAAAACGCCCAAAGGCATGCCGCTGTGGCGGATTCGGGCTACATGCGGGCGGCTAAGCTAGTTGCAAAAGGGCCTTTTTCCATGTATCATAGTGCCATGGAAAAAAGTCTGTGCAGGCGGGAACGCCGCGCTTATATGCTGGCTATGCTGGCCCTGATGCTGCTCGTTTACATGCTGCTGCACGATGTGCTGGGCGGCACCCTTTTTGCGCATTCCCCGTGGGATAGCTACACGCTGCAAGCCCTAGCCTGGCGGCGGGGCGTTTTTGGTTTGGGGCAGGATTATCCGTGGCTGGAGCTGGCCGTTTACGAGGGGGACTGGTTCGTCTCCTTCCCGCCCCTGCCTTCGCTCGTCATGCTCCCGCTCACCTTTCTCTTTGGCGGGAACACACCCAACAACCTCGTCGTTATGCTCTATGCCATGGCCACGGCGGCCCTGGCCTACGCTTGCCTTTGCCGCGCCGGCTCCAAGCCGCAAAGCGCGGCCTTTTTGTCCCTTTTTTATGTGATGGGCTGCAATATGATGTGGATGAGCACCTCGGGCGGCGTGTGGTTCCAGGCCCAGGCGCTCAACATGCTGCTGCTCACGGCCTGCCTCCTGGCGGCGATGGCGAAGCGCAGCGCCCCGGCTTATACCCTCGCAGCCCTGGCCGTGGGCTGCCGGCCCTTCTCCGCCTGCGCCTTTTTGCCGCTGCTGGCCTATTTTTATGGGATAGAGCGGGCTGCCGGCCACGGCCCCCTCCGCTGCCTTGTACGCCAGCTGCCCGGCCTGCTGCCGGCCGCGATGATCGGCGGCGCTTATATGTGGTACAACTGGGCGCGCTTTGGCAATATCCTCGAATTCGGTCACAACTACCTGCCCGAATTCACGGCCGCGGAGAAGGGCCAGTTCCATCTTTCGTACCTGCCGCAAAACCTCAAGAACATCCTCCTGCGCCCTGTGGTCATCGATGGCCAGGGCCGCCTTTCCTTCCCTTATTTCGACGGCTTCCTGTTTTACATCGCCAACCCCCTCTATATCCCGCTGTTCATCCGGGCCGTGGGGGATATTCGGGCGCGGCGTACGGATGGCCTTAGGCGCTGCCTGCTCATCGCCATCCTGCTGGAGTTGCTGCTGCTTTGCGCGCATAAGACCTTTGGCGGCTGGCAGTTTGGCGCGCGCTACACGGTGGACATGCTGCCCATGGCGCTGGCCTATCTGCTGCTTCGCGGCCCTTGGGAGCCCCGGCCCTATGAAAGGGGCCTCGGCCTTTTTGCCATCGCCTTCAACCTTTATGGCGCGCTGGCCATGACCTTCCTCTACCAATAAATCCAAACCATACATAAAACAAAGGAGATTCTTACCCATGATCGTGATCGAAATGGAAAACGGCGGCCTGATCAAGCTGGAGCTCGATGCTTCCGCCGCCCCCAACACCGTGAAGAACTTCAAATCCCTGGCGGCTAAGGGCTTTTACAACGGCCTCACCTTTCACCGGGTGATCCCGGGCTTTATGATCCAGGGCGGCTGCCCCGATGGCAACGGCACGGGCGGCCCCGGCTACCACATCCCCGGCGAATTCTCGCAAAACGGCTTTATGAATCCCCTTAGCCACGAGCGGGGCGTGATCTCCATGGCCCGCTCGCAAATGCCGGATTCCGCAGGCAGCCAGTTCTTCATCATGCACCAGAACGGGCCTTCTCTCGACGGACAATACGCCGCCTTTGGCCGGGTAAGCGAGGGCATGGAGGTGGTGGACGCCATCGCCGCCGTAAAAACCGGCTGGGGCGATAAACCCAAGCAGCCCGTGCGGATCAAATCCATCACCCTTGTGGATGAGGAAGCGGATGGGGAGCCGCAAAAGGCATAAATTCAGCCAACCGCGCCATACTAGGCCCATGAAACCGGGCATGGAACAACTGCAAACGCTGATCGATGCGCTCTTAGCACAGCCCGAGGGCGCATCTTATCGTTCTGTGCAGGAACCGTACGGGCAGTTCCTGCAAGCCATTTCGCCTACGGCGGCGGAACTGGCGGCCCAGCGCGCCCAGCCGCCCGCGCCGGCCCCGCGCTTTACCCTGCGCCTGCTGGGCACATGGGCGCAGTCGGCCTGGGCGCGGACGCTGGCCTCCCTTGCGGCCCAATCCTACCCGTACTTCGATATCACCCTGCGCCAAGACGCGCCGCAGGGAGGCTATATCCTTCACCTCTGGCCCGGGGATGTGCTCTCGCCCGACGCGCTTTATCGCTTCGCCAAAGCCGCTGCCGGGGGAGCCGACCTCATCTATTGCGACGAGGATATCCAAGGCCAGGATGAAGCGCAAGATCGGGTGGAGCCTTTTTTCAAAAGCGCGGCCAACCGCCTGACCCAGCTCAGCTTCGACATGCTCTCCTGCGGCGTGGCCGTGAGGCGGGAATTATACCGCCAGACCGGGCCCGTGGCCGGGGCTGCTGCGGAAGATCGCTATGCCTATAACCTGCGCTGCCTCTCCGCTTGCAGCCGGGCACAGCATATTCCCCGCCCGCTCTATACCCTGGCGCAAGATCGGCGCCCCTGCATGCCGGGCAGGTTGGAGCCGCCCCTCGCCAAAGGGGAGATGGCCGCAGCCGGGCAATGGCCCGGGAGCCTGCGGGTGGAATGCCAGCTAAAAAAGCAGCCTTCCGTGGCCATTATCATCCCCAACTTGGATGGACTGCCAGCCCTGCGGCGGCTGCTGGAAAGCATCGAGGCGCAAACGTTGCATCCTTACAGCCGCATCCTCATCGCGGACCTGGGCAGCAAGGATGCGCAAACGCGCCGCTATTACGGCCTGTTGGAGAAGCACCGCGCCGCGCGCATCCTCTACGGCCCGCAGCCCCTTTCAAAGCTGCTCAACCGGGCCGCGCTGGAGGCCGGGGCGGAGGTTCTCATCTTCCTTGGCCGGGATACGGAAATTCTGGCGCCCAATTGGCTGGAAAGCCTGTTGGGCCAGCTCTATAGGCCCGGCGTGGGCGCGGTCGGCGGCAAGCTGGTGGACGGTCTGGGCCGGCTTCGCTTTTGCGGCGGCGCCGCCGGGCCGGATGGCCTGGTGCACCGCTTATATGAAGGCAGCGCCGATACCCTTACCGGCCTTCGGCAAAACCGCTTTGCAAACAGCATCCGCGCGGTCTCCTTCCTTTCCCTCTCCTGCATGGCGCTGCGCGCCTCTATCTTTTGGCAGGCGGGCGGCTTTCACGAAGGTTTGGAGCGTTTCGGCCTGGATACGGCCCTCTGCCTGCGCCTGCGGCAACTGGGCCTCTCCTTAGCCTATACGCCCTACGCCCTTTTGCGTTGCCATGCCGCCCCGCCTTCCCCCGCCGAGGCCCCCGCGTGGGATGCGCGGCGTTGCGGCGAGGCCGTTCTGGCCGCCTTTCCCCAGGGCGACCCGCATCTCAGCCCCCATTACGATGCATCCGAGGGCCCGCCCGTCTACCGCGCGTAGCCGCTCTATATGCAAAAAGGGCCCCCCGCCGGAAGCCCTCCAATAAAATATCTAAAAATAGCTCACATGCACCCGTTTTCCCATATCCCGCAGCAATTTGCTCAGCCGCTCCGCGATCTGCATTTTTACGTTGAAGGTGATAGGCAGGCCTTCTTTTTGGTGGGCTTCGTTTATAGCCCGGCCCACGTAGAAGTTGATATCCGTGGCGTCCTCAAAGAGCATGCGGGCGATCCTGGAAGCGCCGTCCTTTTTACAGCTCCAATCGAGATAGAGCTTATTCTCCGCCACGTAATCCTCGGCATATTCCAGCACGCGGGACATGGTGATCACGCCCTCGCTCACCAAATCCACCCCCTGAAGAGCTGCGGTGGGCGGGATGGACGGGTCCAGATAGAGCGGCAGGGAGGTATCCAGCGGCTGGCCTAGGAAATGCGCGGCCAGCTCGCCAGTGGTACCGCCGCAAACGATCCGCTTGCCGGATTTGGCAAAATAGAGGGCAAGCATCTTTTCCGTATCCTCGCGCTTTTGCGGCGGGCCGAAAAGCACGTTCACTACCTCCCGCCGCCTAAGGCGCACCACGCAGGCGGAGGTATCGTCCCCCGGGCTGCCGCCATAGAGCCGATCGCACTCCCCCACCAGCATGGCGGCCCAAGTTTTAGCCGTAATCCGCCCGTTATACATGGTTTCCAAAAAGTCGATCACAGCCGCCCGGTTCCAGGCTGTGTTGAGCGCCTGGCCCTGGCTGGCGTGGAGCACGCCGTCGCTCATGGAAACGAACACATCCCCCTCCCGCACGGCCATGCGGGATTTGTAGATGTTCTTGCCGTCGATGGTCTCGCAGACCTCGGGATATTCCACATGCCTGCCCTCCCGAAGGAGGATGGTATGGGGGTTGTCATATTGGATGAGCTCCGCCTCGCCCTTGCCCGTGATGCGCAGGATGGTGAAGGTGGAATAGGCTACCTGGCGCTCTGCGCAGATGGGAAGCGTGGCCGCGATGGTGGATACGCAATCCTCCAGCGTGAGGCCGTTGGCGATCATAGTGGAAATGATTTTGCTGGTGAGGGTGGAGAGAATGCTGGCCTTTACGCCGCTGCCCAACCCATCCGCCAGCACCGCCACCACAGCGCCGTCCGCCTGTTCCACCGTTTCCACATGATCCCCGCAAAGCTGCTCGCCTTGCTTATTCAGGCTCACATAGCCGATATCCGTGCAGAGCTCAAGCATGATCCAAAGACTCCTTCAGCTTGGTCAGCGCCACCTTGGTTTCCGCCGTGCTCTCGCCCAAAAGCGAGGCGATCTCCTGCACGGCCCGCATCTGCTTTTCGATCACCTTGTCCGTGATCTCCATGGTGGTGCGGCTCAGCTGCTCCTTCGCCTCCTGCGCCCGGGTCTCTTCCGTCACATCCCGCATGATGCAAATGAGAATATGGCTGCTCTTTTCATAGAGCACGGTCTGATCCACGTATTTTTTATAATCGGCCAGGTAAACGCCCTTTTTTATCACATGAAATCCCTGGTTATAGGCCTGGATAAAGGGCATAGGGTCTAAAATATGCACCACCTGATCGCCCAAAACATTGCGTGGGTTCGCAATGTTCATCAGCGTGCAGGCCGCGGCGTTGATCTGCTGCACCTCCATCGCCTCGTTCACCACCAAAATGGCGTTGGGCGTGTTTTTGATGATGGTATCCGAAAAGGATTCCGCCTTGCCCAGCAGATATGGCAGGCACATATTCATATCCGCCTTGCCCAAGAGCACGGCCACGGCCTTTTCCCGGCAGGTATCATAGCCGCAGCTGCCGCAATTGAGCTCGTCCGCCGGGCTGCTCTTGCCGATCTTGGCCAAAACCTCGCGGATGGCAGCCTCGCCGGGCTTGAAGCTGCTGCGCTTAAGGCTGGGGTGCTCGTGTGCAAGCTCTTTAGCATCGGGCTGGGGAATGGCGAAATCCCGGGGCCGGGCGTAGCGGGCCACAGCCTGGTAATCGCTCAAAAGCAGGCTATGGCGTTTATCCATGATAGGGCCCGCCACGCAGCTGCCCACGCAGGCGGACATCTCCACAAAGGCGCGGCTGCCGCCGCCGCTCACCACATCCTCCAGCACGCGGATGCAATTTTCCACCCCATCTACGGCGGAGTAGGTATAATCGGGGTTGCAGCAATCCATGCATTTGAGGATGCCGCCGCAGGTGGGGAAGGTGCGGGCGCGGCCCTCGTCCCCCTGCGCCGGGCCCGCCTCTACCTGGGCGCCTTCTTCGGCCAGCCAGGCGGATAGCTCTTCATAGGTCAGCGCGCAATCCACCAGGCCGGGCAGGTCGTCCGCCTCGGCCTTTTTGGAAATGCAGGGCCCGATGAACACCGCTTTCGCTCCGGGATGGCGGCGCTTGATATCCGCGCAGTGCGCCTGCATAGGGGATTGTACCTTGGCCAGATACGGCAGCGCGTCCGGGTAATATTTGCGGATGAGCAAGTTCACCGTGGGGCAGCAGGAAGTAAGGATGATATCCTGCTCGCCCGCTTCCACCAGGCGGTCATATTCCCGCTTGACCAGCGTCGCGCCCAGGGCCGTCTCCTCCGCCCCGGCAAAACCCAGCTTCAGGAGGGCCTTCTCCATGGTTTCGATGGTTGCGCCCTCGTATTTGGCCACAAAGCTGGGGGCCATGCTCACATATACCGGCGCCGCGCCCTGCACCAGGGCCTTAGCCAGCGGCAGGTCGTCCCGTATTTCCTTGGCATTTTGCGGGCACACCACGAAGCAATGGCCGCAAAGGATGCAATCTTCCTCTAAAATATTCGCCTGGTCATCCGCAAAGCGGATGGACTTGACCGGGCAATGGCGGATGCATTTATAACAATTCTTGCAATTGGATCGCTTCAGTTT
>CAZAZI010000018.1:0-12752 GCA_964489575.1 uncultured Oscillospiraceae bacterium
CCGTCTTGATCCGGGCGGGGCAAAATCACCCCAAAATTCACCCCTGTTTGGTGGCTGCAATCACCCCAGGGGTGATTACGGCGGCAGGATATCTACGTATAGTATTTGGTATAAGGAAGCGCCTGAAAGGGAGCCGGGGGCTTTGTGTTGTACCCATTCTACCGCATCGATCCCGTCAATTCAATCATCAATCCATTGCAAAATAAAAACGAAGGACAGCCGCATGCAATTAGAGGGAGGGATGCCTGTGGAGGAAAGGCCGGCTAAGGCGTGGGATCGCTATAAAAGCGCGGGTCTCCCCAGCAAAAGTACGATGGCGGCCCAGGGCGGCGCGTTCCAATTCACCTTCTACTGTGAGCTGTGTGATAACGGCTACGCCACCCCGCCCATCGAGGCGGAACGCGTGCAGGAAGCCTTTGACCAGGCCCAGCAGGAGGCGCGGCGCTACTTCAACCGCTGCCACCGCTGCCACCTCTGGGTGTGCGACGGGCATTACAACGAGGATCTCATGATGTGCACCGCCTGCGCGCCCCGCACAGCACTTTGCGCCTGCCAAATATGCAGGGCAGAAAACGCCCCCGGCGCCCGTTTTTGCGCCAACTGCGGGGCAAAGCTTGGGTAGGCCGGGTAAGGAGTACGCCACAGCGGCGCGGATGCGCACAAACCACCATCTACTATAAAACTATTTGGAGGGCCCAACTATGAAGAAAAAACGAATCGCGGCGACCCTGCTTATTTTTGTGATGTTGCTATCCACCCTGCTGCCGGGCTCGGCCCTGGCGGCCGTTATGGATACCAGAACCCTGGCCACCGTAAATAAGCCGGGGGTGGTGCTGGTGCAGACCGTTTGGACGGCGGACGTTACCTGGTATGAATTCGCCTTTGACAACAGCATGGAAGATGACTTGGTCGACGAGGTGGCGCGCATGATCGAAGATGGAGAGATCGGCTCGAGCGACCAGGCGATCTACCAGGCTATGATCGCGCTGATGATCCAGAACATGTACTATTACGCCTTTTCCACCGGCAATGCACAAACCGAGCAGATGAGCACCGCCGCCGTTGGCACGGGCTTTATCGTGACGCCGGACGGATACCTCGTCACCAACGCCCACGTGGTGGAAACGGATGAGGAGGATCTGAATTTGCAGTTCGCCATGTCCTCCCTGGAGCAATACGCCATAGAGGCGGCAAACCTTTTCGAGGAGGAGATGCGGCGCTCGGGCTACCAGATGTCCCAGGCGGAGTGGGACGGAATCGCCACCGAATATTATTACCTGCTGGCCCAGAGCATGGAGGTGGAAAACCTGCAAACCAGCTACCAATGCTTTATCGGCAACGTGGCCCCGGGCAGCGACGTATCCGCCAAGGGCAAGGGGCTGGATCTTAGAAAGATCGGCGAGCCGATCCCCGGCAAGGACGTGGCCATTTTAAAGATGGATGGCGGCAACTTCCCCACCGTAACGCTGGGGGACGACGCCAAGCTGAAAACAGGCGACCGCGTTTACGCCATGGGCTACCCGGCCGTAGCCACCCTTTCCGATACGCTCAACGTGGCCCAGGCCATCCAGGAGCCCACGCTGACCCAGGGCATCATCAGCGCCCGCAAGGAGATGGCCGGGGGCTGGAGCATCCTGCAAACGGACGCGGCCATCCACGGCGGCAACTCGGGCGGCCCGCTCTTCAACGAGGCGGGCGAGGTTATCGGCATCAATACCTTCGGCATGCTGGATCAATCCAGCGGCGCGCAGGTAGCGGGCATGAATTTCGCGGTGCCCATCAGCATCGCCATGCAATTCCTCCACGAGATGAACGTTACGCCAGCGGAAAGCGGCTTTACGGCTAAATTCAAGGAGGCGCTCGCCGCCTATAACGACGGGGATTACCACGCCGCCCTGGAACTGCTTCGCGGCATCAACGAAACCAACCCCGGCTTCCCCGTGGTGCAGGAACTGCTGGCAGAGGCGCGGGAGGCCGCGGACGCCAACCCGCTGCCGGCGGCAACGAGCCCCGCCGCCGAAGCATCCCTCCCTCAGACCCCTGCTAAGAAGGAAGGCGGCTTCCTGGGCCTGCCGCTGATCGCGGTGATTTTGATCGGCGTGCTGCTGTTGGCGCTGGCGGCCGCTATCCTGCTGCTGGTGAGCAAAGGTAAAAAGAAGGCCAAAGCGCCGCAGGCCGCGCCTTTGCCCTATCAACAGCCCTTCCCGGCCCAGGCCTTCGGCCATCCCCTCAGCGCCGCGCCCAGCCCCCCGCCAGCCATTCCCCAGGGGAACATCCACTGCGCGAACTGCGGTGCCGGCCTGCAGGCAAACGCCAAATTCTGCAACGAATGCGGCGCAGAGGTTACGCAGCGCGAGAGCGGCCAATGCCCTGCCTGCGGCAGGAAAAATGAAGAAGGCACTAAATTCTGCATCGAATGCGGCGCAAAGCTATAAAAGCAAGAAAAGCTAAAAAGAAAGGCAAGGTATTATACGATGGCACATTGCACAAATTGCGGCACACAGATCGAAGCCGGCTCCCGCTTCTGCCCCTCCTGCGGCGCGGCAGCGCCCCAAAGCGCGCCGAACCCTTATCAAAGCGGGCAGAGCGCCTATCAGAGCGCGCCCAATGCTTACCAGGGGGCGGCCAACGCCTACCAGCCCCCGTTCATGCGGGATTCCTCGGATTCGGCAGACGCGCAGAGCAACAAAGTCATGGGCGTTTTGGCCTACCTGGGCATCCTGGTATTGGTGCCCATCTTCGCGGCCAAGGAATCGCGCTTCGCGCGCTTCCACGCCAACCAAGGCCTGGTATTGCTGATCGCTGAGGTGGCCTTTAGCATCATTTATTCCATCGTGACGAGCATCCTGGCCAACCTGCTGTTTACCACGGGCTCCTTTGGCGTGTGGGGCGTCATTAGCGCGCTGCTGAGCCTGCTGAGCCTGATTTTCCTGGTGCTGGCCATCATCGGCATCATCAACGCCCTCAACGGCAAGAAGAAGGAGCTGCCCATCATCGGCAAGATCACCATCCTAAAATGAGCGAGGAGCGAGAGGCTATGAAGAAAGCGATTTCCATCCTGCTGGCGCTGTGCCTGCTGCTGTTGGCGGGCTGCTTCGGCCCAAAGCAGGCCCTGGAGCAGGCAGCGGCCGGGCAAAAGGAACCCGTGCCGATCCCGGAGGCAGCCAACGTGGCGGAGGTGCTGGAGGAAGCAGCAGAGAGCATCGGCCCGGATATGACCGCCGCCGCATCCACCCCGGCGGATGCTTACGCCAAGTATGCGGAGGCCAAAAGCGCGGCCTTCGACCGGCTCTCCGCCAAGCTCGATGTAAACGAGTCGCTATACCTAACCGTAGGCATGGCCATCCTGCCCATCAGCATGATCGACCTCTCCCTCATTCCCCTTTCCGTGATCGGCGTGGAAGGGGGCGGCATGGCCCTCGCTATGCTGGGCATGGAGGGCGTGGATGTAAAGCAGGCGGGCAACGTCTATTCCCTCTCCTACCAGGATGACGAAGGGCGCACCGTGGAGCTCACCTGCGAATACGACCCGTTTACCGATTCCATGCGCTCCACCACCACGCAGGGCGGGCAGGAGATCCTCGCCTTTGAATATGTCAAAGTGGGCGATAGCTACGCCTCCCAATATTACGTATGGGATGATACCGCTAAGCGCTATTCCCGGATCACAGGCTTTTTCGATGACGAGAAGATCGCGGCCTTCGGCATGGCCACCGTAGACCAAAAGCAGGGCTCTATCTTCAAGGGCAGCGGTTATTCCAGCGATTTCGTTGTCAATCAGGAGAGCTACTTCATCCTCGATGGGGATACGCTGACGGTTTTAGAGAACGGGGCGGTCAAGACCTATTGAAGCGGCACGGGCGGCTCCCACATGCGGGGGGCCGCCCGTTTCAAAAAGCATTCGGAGGATCGATATGAAGCGAGCATTTTGCATCCTGCTGGCCGCCCTGCTTTTGGGCGGCTGCACGGCCCTGCTTACGGGCTGCGGGGCGTTGAAGAAGGCAGCACAGCTGCAATCCTATGATTTCGGCCCCGACAGCATCCCCTCCATCAATTCCGTGGTGGGCGAGCGCCGGGTAACGGGCGCGCAATCCGGCACGGGCGGCGGCGGAACCTATAGGGAATTCACCTATGAAAGCGGAACCGTATCCGAAGACCTGATCGCCTACCTGATCGACGATCTGTTGGCCAAAGATTGGTATGCCCTGGTGGATTTCAACCTGCTGGAGCTGCCCGGCACGGCCCAGCTGGCCAGGGAATCCGCAGATAGCGGCCAGATCCTCATTATGGACGTTAGCTATGAGCAGGGCAGCTATACCATTCGCCTGACCAAGGGCGAAGGTACGCTCACGCTCAACTGAAAAACGCGGCGCAAAAAGCCCTTGGGCCTTCCGCTCCAAGGGCTTCTCTTTGCTTATTTATAGGCCTTAATTCTTTGCCGCCAGCTCCAGCAGGATGTAGGATTCCGTGAGGGCGTTAAGCGCCTCGGAAAGGTCGTAGCTGGCCACAGGCGTAAGCGGCAGGGTTTTCTTTTGCTTGCCGTTGTATTGCTTTAGTTCCAAAAACGCCGCCTGCTTGAACGCATCCCCTTCCAGGGTGTAGACGTAGCTCTCGCCGGGGCCGGGCAGGTCGAAAAGCAGCTTGTGGAAAAGATGGAGCTGCGTGCTCTCCAGCAAATATGAAAGGGTGTGGCCCAGCGTTTTTGCCGCGTACTCCCGGCCCTGGCCCAGGCCGCCGAGATAGAGGGCGAAATCACCGCTTTGCCAAAGTTGGTCGATCTGAGAGGCTTCGAATTCGTCGTGGCTCTTCCATCCCTTGATCTTTTGGTTATCAAAATCCGCGCCGGCCCCCCGCTCCCACATCACCAGGCTAAAGGCTTCCTGATCGAAATTTTCCAGGTCGTAATGCAGGGCGATAGAGGCTTGGCCCCTGTAAAGGCCGTTCGGGTCTGCCGTGAGGCCCTTCTTGGCAAGATCAAAGGAAACCGCCCAGGTGCGCTTTACGGGTATGCCCGCGACCTCGGCCTCCTCCGTCTGCTCGCCGCTAAGGCGGAACTGCCAGCCCGTGGAAGCATCCTGCCGATCCAGCGTGCCCGCAATGGGCAGGCCGTTGATAGAGAGCGTAGCCGCATAGGCCGTGCCATTTAGGTTCAGCGCGGTAGAGGCGCCGCGCGCCCCGCCCGCTGCCGGTAGGCCGCGCCCCGCCGCAGGCTGCGCCGCAGGCGCATGAAAGCAGCCCGCAAGCACCAGCGTACAAGCGGCCAGCGTTATGATGGCGATCCGTTTCAACAAGGCGCATCCCTCCTTTACCACAGGTTTGCGCCTATATTATACCAGAGGATCGGCTGAAGAGACAGCCGATCCCCATGTCGGGTTTGTAAACTTTTATGCTATCCTTTGAGATTGGCCGCGATGGCCGCCACAGCCTTTTCCACATTCTCCCGGCTGGTAGCCAGGTTGAAGCGGGCGTGCGTGGACGCGTTTCCTTCGAACCAGGCGCCGTAATCCACGGCCAGGCGGCATTTCTTCTGGAAGAACGCAGCCATCTCCTCCTGCTTTAGGTACTGCCCAAAATCCGCCCACATCAGGTAGGTACCCTCCAGGGACGAGGTGCAAACGCCCGGCAGCGCCGCCGCGAAGGCGTCTTTGGCAAAGCAATAATTGCCCCAGATGATCTCGCGCACCTCTTCCAGCCAAGGCAGGCCATGGCGGTAAGCGGCCTCCACGGCGATATAGCCAAAGGGGTTGCCGCCCTCGATGTGCATGCGGGCCGTGAATCCCTCATAAACAGCCCGAAGGCCCGCGTCGGGGATAATGGCGAAGGCGTTCTGGCAGCCTGCCAGGTTAAAGGTTTTGCTGGCCGCGGTGAGTGTAAGGAGCACCTCGTCGTAATCTCCCGCCAGGGCGCTGGGGATGTGCTTATGCCCGTCGAACGTCAAATCTTGATGGATCTCATCCGAGATCACCAGCACGCCGTGGGCCTTGCATACATCCAGCATGGCTTTAAGCTCCGCCTTCTTCCACACGCGGCCCACGGGGTTGTGGGGCGAGCTGAGGATGAAGCACTTAACGCCGTTTTGCACGATGGCCGCCTCGAAGGCTTCCATATCCAAGCCGTAGCGGCCCGCCTCGTTTTTCAGCTCGCAGCAAATAAGCTTGCGGCCATTATCCCGCACGGCGTGGAGGAATGGGTAGTACACCGGCGTGAGCACCAGCACGGCGTCCTGGGGTTCTGTGAACATCTGCACCAGCCAGTTGATAGCGGGCACCACGCCGGGAGCGAAGCGAATCCACTCCCGCTTTACCTCGTAGCCGTGCCGCTCCTTTTCCCAGGCCTGAAAGGCCTGATAATAGCCGATTCCGGGCCGGTAATAGCCGAATATGCCGGTTTCGAGGTATTCCTTTTCCGCATCCAGCACGCTCTGGGGCACACGGAAATCCATATCCGCCACCCACAGGGCCAGGAGGCCCTCCTCACCGAACACTCCCTTTTGCCCATCCCATTTCAGGCTACCCGTACCCAGCCTATCCACATAGTAAATCGTTTCTTTCATCATCGCCTACGCTCCGTCATCAGGCCCTAAGCTCCGCGCCCAGCTGTTCTTTGAGGGAAGCGACCAACGCGGCCATGGCGCCGGAGATATCCTCGTCCGTTAGGGTGCGATCCTCGGCCCGCAGGGTGAAGGAATAGGCCATGCTCTTTTTGCCGGCTGGAATCCCCTTGCCCCGGTATACATCGAAGAGCGCCACGTTTTCGAGCAGCACCCGCACCGGGGCTGCGGCGATGGCCTTCGCTATGTTGGCCGCGCTTATGCCCTCCTCCACCACCACGGCGATATCGCGGGGCACTACCGGGTACCGGGGCAGGGCCTTGTAGGTGACGGTTCCAGCCGCGTGGCCAAAGAGCGCGGCAAAATCGATCTGCGCAGCATAGCACTTTTGCGGCACGCCGTAAGCCTTCTGGGTATCGGGGTGGATCGTGCCCATCTCCCCCGCCTCCCGGCCGTCGAGCAGGAGCAGGGCCTTTTGGCCGGGCTGGAAATATTCGGCCCCCCCGGCCTCCACCGTGAGCTTATCCAAGAGGCCCAGTCGCTCCAATATGGACTCTACGCAGCCTTTGAGGGTATAGAAATCTTCCTCCTCGCCGCAAAAGGCGATGCCCAGCATTCGCCGTTCCTCGGGCAGATCCGCATTGTTGTCGAAGTGGACGTTGCCCACCTCGAAGAAGCGGCCCTGGCCTGTTTTTCGGTTGCCGTTGAGGGCGATTGAGCGCAGCATGCCGGGCAGAAGCGTGGTGCGCATGAGGCTTTGATCCTCCCCGAAGGGGTTCAGCAGGCGCACGGCCAGCCGCCGCTCGTCGCCTTCCGGCAGGCGCAGGCTATCGAGGTCGCCCGGGCCGATGAAATTGTAGTTATACATCTCGTAGCAGCCTAACGCTACGCACAGGTCTTTAAGCTTGTCATCGTTGGCGCAGGTTTTGCCGAGCCTGCCGCGGAAGGTATCCCCCCGCATGAGGGTGGGCGGGATGTTATCGTAGCCGTAAATGCGGCCGACCTCCTCCGCGATATCCCAATCCGTTTCCAGGCCGCTCTCAATATCCACCCGGTAATGCGGCACGGTCACTTCCAGGCCTTCCGGCAAAGCTCGCGCGCCGATGTTGATCGTGCCCAGCATATCCGCCATTTGCTCTGCGGTGAAGGCCGTATCGAGGATATGATTCACATGCTCCGCATCCACCATCACCACACGCTCGCGCAGATCCACCGCGCAAACATCGATAGCTTGGCCGGTCACGGTGCCCGCGCCCAGCGCATCCACCAGCTCGATGGCCCGCTTGGCCGCCAGCATGGCGTTTACCGGCTCCACGCCCTTCATGAAGCGGGCTGCCGCATCCGTAACATGATGCAGCTCGCGCGTCGTCCTGCGGATGCTGCTGCTCTTGAAAACAGCGGCCTCGAAGAGGACGACCTTGGTATCCGCCGTGATCTCGCTATTCTCGCCGCCCATTACGCCGGCAATGCCCACGCCCTTTTTCGGGTCCGCAATCAGCAGCATATCCGGGGTGGTATCGCGCACCTTGCCATCAAGCGTGGTCACCTTCTCGCCGGGGTGGGCCTTGCGCACCACGATGTGCCCATCCGCCACGCAGCTCAGGTCGAAGGCGTGCATAGGATGGCCGTATTCCACCATCACGTAGTTGGTAATATCCACGATGTTGTTAATGGGCCTTAGGCCCACGGCGCGCAGCTTTTTCTGCATCCAAAGGGGGCTTTCGGCAATCTTGATATCCGTCACCACACAGGCCACATAGCGGGGGCAAAGATCCGGCGCAAGCACATCCACGGCCGCGTAATCCGAAGCCTTGCCGGCGCCCTCGACCTCCCGGATGGGCGGCTCGCGGAATTTCTGCCCCAGGGCCGCGGCCGCCTCACGGCAGATGCCGATGATGCTGGCGCAATCCGCCCGGTTGGGCGTAAGCTCGATGTCAAGTACCACGTCGTCCAACCCCAAAGCCTCCTGAATGGGCTGGCCCAGGGGGTGATCCTCCTGCAAAATGAGGATGCCGTGGACCTGTGCACCGGGGTAATCCGCCTCGGTGAGGCCCAGCTCCTTGCCGGAGCAGAGCATGCCCGCGCTGTTTACACCCCGCATGTTAGTGGGCTCGATGACGATGCCGTCCATCAGATGCGCCCCATTCAGGGCCACGGGCACCAGCGCGCCCTCGAATACGTTCGTCGCGCCGGTGACGATTGTAAGCGGTTGCTCCTGCCCCACATCCAGCGAGCAGATTTGCAGCTTATCGGCATTGGGGTGCTTGGAGAGGGCCGTGATTCTGCCCACGACCGTATTGGTTACGGGCATCTCCGGCTCCACGGCGGCGGTCTCAAAGCCGCGCCACATCATCAGCTCCACAAACCTATCTACGCTCACATTGAAGTCCACATATTCTTTTAACCATTTAAGCGGTAATTTCATTTAATTGCTCCCCCAATTATACATTGCCAGGACTTGGCAGTTATTTTGGCGCATAGCTGCGTCATCGTCTCTCGACATACCGCTGCGGGTACGCCTTCGTTCCGCTTCCTTGCTCTTCACCAAAATTCCGCGCCAATCTTTTGGCGCTGTATAACTGGTGGAGCAATATTCGCCCTCCTTTAGAACTGGGCAAGGAAACGAGCGTCATTCTCGTATTCCAGGCGGATGTCCGTAATGCCGTATTTCAGGCTGGTGATGCGATCCACGCCCAAGCCGAAGGCCAGCCCCTTCCATACCTTGGGGTCCAGTCCACAGTTCCGGATGATGTGCGGGTTGCAAACGCCGCAGCCCAAAATCTCCAGCCAGCCCGTTCCCTTACAGGCCCGGCAGCCCTTGCCGCCGCAAATGGTGCAGCTCACATCCACCTCGGCCGAAGGCTCCGTGAAGGGGAAGTAGCTGGGGCGGAAGCGCATCTTCACATCCTCGCCAAACACCGTGTGAATAAAGGTAAGCAAGGTGCCCTTCAAATCGGCCAGCGTCAGATCCTTATCCACGATGAAGCCCTCCATCTGCATGAATACGGGGCTGTGGCTGGCGTCTACCTCGTCCACCCGGAAGACCCGGCCGGGAATTACCAGCCTGTAGGGCGGCTCAAGGTTCAACAGCGCGCGCACCTGGCAGGGGCTGGTGTGCGTGCGCAGCACCACCCGCTCGTTGACGTAGAAGGTATCCTGCATATCGCGGGCCGGGTGGTCCTTAGGCAGGTTGAGCTTGGTGAAGTTATAGTCGTCATACTCCACCTCCGGCCCTTCAAAGGTGGAAAAGCCCATGCCGACGAGCGCGTCGCGTATCTCGCGGTAGGTCTGCGTCATGGGGTGCAGCCTGCCGAGGGTACGGCCACGCTTGCCGGGCTCGGTCACATCCAGGGCTTCCTTTTCAAAGCGCAACGCCCGCATGCGCAGGCCGATCTCCTCCTTGCGTCGCTCCATTTCGGCTTCCAGCTCTTTCTTTACGGCGTTGGCAGCCTGGCCCAAAATGGCCCGCTCCTCCTTGCCCAGCTTGCCCATGCCGCGCAGAATCTCCGTAAGCGCGCCGCTGCGGCCCAGGATGGATACGTTGATCTCCTCCAGCGCCGCCTCATCCCGCGCTTCCCGCAGCCGGTCGAGGGTTTCCAGGCGGATCTTTTCGAGTGCCTCGTTCATGTTCCTTCCTCCGATGTTGCCAAATTTTGAATAAAACGCGCCTTCATCCGCAAGGGACGAAGGCGCGCTCGTGGTACCACCCTATTTCGCCCTGCTATCACAGGGCCTTAGGAGCAACTTCCGCAAACATACCGATGTCTTTTCGTCAGCCGCTCTTTCGCTGTATCGGGCTTACCCGGCGCTGACTACCCACCCCGAAGGGCTTCACCAACGCGGCTTAGGGGCGAACTTGTGCTTCGCTTGCGTGGAGGCCATCCCAGCCGCCGGCCCTCTCTTGGCCACGCATGGCGCCGCTTTTCCCCGTCATCACCATATTATTGCAGTATTTTAGCACATCCCAAAATGGAAAGCAAGCCTTAGTCCCACTTTTGCAGCAGCGCGTCCAAGTCTTCGGCCAGGCGTTCCGCGCCCTCTCCCTGTGCGGATGCGGCCACCTGCATGAGCCTGGCGAGGCGGCCCAGCAGGCTCTCCACGGAAACCATGGCCTTTTCGGCCTGCCGATGCAGCTCTACGACGGGCTCGCGGCGGATGACGCCGGTCGCCAGGTCGAATTCCTCGAACAGCTCCGGCACCTCCACATCCGGATAGCCCAGGCTGCGCAACGAGGCGGCAAAGCCCCCGATCACGTTCTTTTCGCCATGCACCAAAAAAATGCGGCTGGGCTTTTGGGGGATTTCCCGCACCCACTCCAGCAGCTCATCCTTGCCCGCGTGGCCCGAGAAGCCTTCGATCTTGACGATGTTGGCGTTGACGATGATCTGCTCGCCAAAGAGCTTCACCTTCTTCACCCCATCCACCAGCAGGCGGCCCAGGGTGCCCACGGCCTGGTAGCCGGCGAAAACGATGGTGCTATCCGCCCGGTAGAGGTTGTGCTTGAGGTGGTGGCGGATGCGGCCCGCATCGCACATGCCGGAGGAGGCAATGATGATATTGCAGCCCTTAAGGGTGTTGATCCGCTTGCTATCCTCCGCCGTTTGCGAATAATTCAGCGTAGGGAATGCAAACAAGTCCCCTTGCATGAACATTTCCCGTGCTTCCTCGTCGTAATATTCGGCCGAGCAGCTCTCGTATATTTTCGTTGCCTTGATGCCCAGGGGGGAATCGAGGAAAACCGGCACCCGTTCAAGGCCCGGCACCGTTTTTTCGATTAAGGCGCGCTTGATGTAATAGAGCAGCTCCTGGGTGCGGCCCACCGCAAAGGAAGGGATTACGATATTGCCGCCCCGGGCAATGCCGGCCCGCAAAACGGCCGCGAATTCGGCCTCTTTTTCTTCATCGGTGGAGGCGGAATGGTTGCGGTCGCCATAGGTGCTCTCCATGATGAGGTAATCCGCGCCTTCCACGCTATCCGGGTCGTTGATGATGGGCCGGTCGTCCCGCCCGATATCGCCGGAAAAGGCCAAACGGGCGGTTTTTTCATCTTCGGTAACCCACACCTCGATGGCCGCGCTGCCCAAGAGATGCCCCACATCCGTGAAGCGCGCCTTCACGCCGGGGCAAACCTCGAACTGCTTGCCATAGGGGATGGGCTTGAATTGCTTTTGCGCCGCTTCCGCATCCTGAATGCCGTAAAGCGGCTCTACAGGCGGCTTGCCTGCCCGCAGGTTCTTGCGGCTCTGCTCCTCGGCATCCTGTTCTTGGATATAGGCGCTATCCACCAGCATGATATCGCAAAGCTTGGCCGTGGCGGAGGTGCTAAAAATCGGCCCCTTGAAGCCCCGCTTGGTCAATAGGGGCACCAGGCCCGTATGGTCGATATGGGCATGGGTGACCAAAAGAGCGGTGATCTCCTTGGGGTCAAAGGGGAAATCACCATTGGCCAGGGCCTTCGCATCCGCGCCCTGGCGCATGCCGCAGTCTATGAGGATATTGCCGCCGTTAAACTGAACCAAATGGCAGGAGCCCGTTACCGATTGGGCCGCGCCGCAGAACTTGATCTTCATCCGATACGCTCCTTGTCTTGTATATAAATTGATCTAATTATACCATATATCGTTCTCATTCCCAAGAAAAATGGCTGAACTTTTCGGAAAATGCGCAAAAGCGGCCGGCGGGCCGCTTTATTTTGATCTGTATCCCTTTTGCGCTATATCGTTTTATTTATCCTTGCCGCAGCACTTTTTGTATTTCTTGCCGCTGCCGCAGGGGCAGGGGTCGTTACGGCCGGTGGTCTCGCCGCTGACGTACATCTTGGAGGCGCGGAATTCGCGCGTGATCTCCTTGCGCTTTTCCATGGTGAGGATATCGTCCCACTCGGGCAGGTTGTAGAGCCAATCCGCCTTGCAATCCAGCATGTTGAAGTAAAGCTTTTCGAAGTCGATGTTTAGCTCCACCTTGCTGCCGCTTTTGAGGGAATCGAGCTTCAGCTCCTTTTTGAGGCTGGTGTTGATGCCATCCAAAAAGCCGGTAAAGGCGACTTCATCCATGCCGAATTCGGCTGCCAGCTCGCTCAGCTTGCCGCTGTAGGTATGCTCAAAATTGCCCAGGATCTTTTTGTAGTTTTCGGTCTCCAGGGCAAAGTAATCGTCCCAGAATTTTTTGCTCTCCGCAGGCTGGCGCTCGGTTTCGGCCAGGG
>CAZAZI010000019.1:0-11688 GCA_964489575.1 uncultured Oscillospiraceae bacterium
TTCTTTTTGCCGTATAAAAATGGGCGGCGCAACGCCTGCCCATATACTCACATATGTATCACCCACCCTACGCAAAGCCGCCGAAACTCCTGCAAATGAGCCGGTCGCTGCTGTTTTAGTAGTGGATTATCATTTCCACCCTTTACAGCATACATTCCAATTCCACGTAGTATGTGCTAACGTTTTTATATCCACTGGATACCTCTTTTGTTCCTGGTTGCGGTTGGCAGACCTGCTCTCATTCTAACAAAGGAGGTTTTTTTACGCATAGCTATAAGCTATTATTAACCACGCGTCGAACGCGTGGTTTTGTTGATAAAAAAAAGGAGCCTCGCACTGGAAGCGAGGCTCCTAACGAATCCGTCCGGGGGGTGCGGCGTGTGGACTGCCCTAATCCGCAAGCCGCTTGGTGAAGTAAAATAGTTCAGGTGTTTTGGTTTGGAGGAAAAACAATGAAGATTACTGCTCTTTACTCCGGACGGCGGAAATATTCTTTTTCTGGTTAAATACTAGCACCTTTTTCTCTATTATGCAACACTTTTTTAAGAAAAATCCTGTGTTTATTAAGATTATTCATAGTTTCGTAACATTTTGGTCGGTTGTTCCATCAAAAAGCGGCGTATAGGCCGCGTCGGCGGCCTCCATCCCCTGCACGAACACACGCGTAAGCCCCAGGGACAGGCAATAATCCATGGCCCGTTGGTATTCCCGTCTGGTGAGCCGCCGGTCGAGGGGCGGCGTTACCGCACGGTGGCAAGGCGCATATTGGCGCATGAGGGAGATCTGGGTATCTCTGGGCAAATTCTCCACGATAAAATCCAGCGCGCCCCGGGCCTCATCCACAGAACCGGGCAGCACCAGATGCCGCACCAGCAGCCCACGCCGGGCTATGCCTTCTTCATCCAGTTGCAGCACGCCGCATTGGCGCTGCATCTCCAAAATGGCCGGGGCCGCATATTGGAAATAATCCTGGGCGCCGCTATATTTTTGCGCGGCCACGGCGCTCACGTATTTGAGATCCGGCAGGTAGATATCCACCAGCCCTTCAAGGCTTTGGAGGGACTCCACCAATTCATAGCCGTTGGTATTATAAACCACGGGAATGGCAAGCCCGGCCGCCCTGGCTTTTTCGAGGGCTGGCAGCAGCATGTGCAGATGGGGCGTAGGGGTCACCAAATCGATATTGTGCGCGCCCATCCCCTGTAGGCGCAGCATAAGGGCGGCGAGCTCATCGGAATCCAGGCGGCTGCCGATGGCGCCATGGCTGATCTCGTAATTCTGGCAAAAGAGGCAATCGAGGTTGCAGCCGCAAAAGAAGATCGTGCCCGCGCCGCGCGTACCGCTCAGGCAAGGTTCCTCCCACATATGCAGGGCGGCCCGGGCTACATGGGGCGTGGCGGGCGCGCCGCAAAGGCCGCTTTCGCGGCTCCGGTCCGCGCCGCAGCGGCGGGGGCATTGCATGCAGGCGTTCATTCCTTGCGCTTCCTCCCCGCCTCGCCCTTTTTGGCAGCGGGCTGCTTGGGCGGCTTCTTTTCGGCCTTGGCTTTCTTTTTGGCCGTCTCTTCGGGCACCACCACATAATCCGCGTCCACGGCGCCTCGCTCGTCCGCCCTTATCTCGGCCTGCCGGGGCTTGTCATCCCGCCCCGTGGGGCGGTTTTCCGTGGCCGGGCCCAGGGCGATGGCATTGGATACATAGCGCTTCACGGTAAAGGTGAAGCATGTACCCTTGCCGATCTCGCTGCGCACGGTGATATGCTCATCCAGCTTATCGATGATGAATTTGGCAATGGAAAGGCCCAGCCCCGTACCCGCGCTGCCCCGGGATTTATCCACCTTGTAGAAGCGCTCGAAGATATGCGGCAGATCCTCCCCGGGGATGCCCGTTCCCGTATCCTCCACGCTGATGAGCATGCGCTCTCCGCCTGGCTGCACCCGTATGGTGATGGTGCCTCCCTCCGGGGTGAAACGCAGGGCGTTATCCAGCAGGATCACAAGCACCTGCTCAATGCGATCGGGGTCGGTAAGGCCGTCCACGGCCAGGCGCGCATCCAGCGTAAGGCGTATTCCCTTTTGCTCCGCCGCGGCCGTATAGCCGCTGACCACGTCGCTTAAAAGCTCGTGGATATCCACCCTGGAAATATCCACATATTCCGCGCCGGATTGCAGGCGGCTAAGGGTCATCATATCCGTAATCAGGCGGGAAAGGCGCAGAACCTCGTGCAGCATGGTATGGTAATAGCGCTGGCGGGTTTCCTCATCGCGCACCATGCCGTCCGCCAGAGGCTCCAAAAGGCCCCGCACGGCTGTGAGCGGCGTGCGCAGCTCGTGGGATACGTTGGCTACGTATTCGCGCCGGGTATCCTCCAACCGCTCCATCTCGGTCATATCCTTGAAAAGGCCCACCACGCCGTTGCGGCTTCTATCTTCATTGATTACCGGGGATACGGTGATCCACAGCGTACGCTCGCCGGGCAGCGGGTAGGTGATGGTTTGCGCCTGGCCGCTCTCGAACACCTTGTCAAAGGAGGACCAGAGCTCGCCATCCTCGGAGATATCCTCCCGCTTTTGCGCGTTCACCGCGCCGAACATGCGCATGAGGGCGCTGTTGCAATGGGTGAGCGCGCCGCTGCCGTCAAAGGCGGCCACGCCGTCCGTAAGGCTTTGCAAGATTTCATCCAGCTGATCTTTTTCAAAGCGCAGCTGGTAAATGGTGCCGGAAAGGGTTTCGCAAAGGTTGTTGAGGGCGCGGGAAAGCACGCCCACCTCGCCGGGCTCCTCTTCATCAAGGCGCAGCGAAAAATCGCCCTTACACATGGAGATGGCGGCCTCGCTCATGGCGTACAGGGGGCCGGTTTCCCGCTTGATGCGCAGCACCGTGGCCAAAAGTGAAAGCGGCACCACCACCAGCGCCACCCATAGCAGCAGGACGCTCAGCCTGCGGCTGGCCAGAGAAACCTCCCCCGCCTTTTTGAGCAGCAGCACGCCGCCCTGATTTTCCACAGGCACGGCGGCTACCAGCATGCGCCCGGCGCTCCGCACCTCCACGTCGCTGCGAGCCACGCTGCGGCCGGCGAGGATATCCGCGATCACGGCAAAGAGCGCCTCCTGCACGGCAGCCTCCTCAGGATAGCCTTCCTCGGCCTCCACATAGGATAGCCTGCCCTGTGCATCCACCACCAAAATGGCCGCGTCCGCCGCCTCCACAAAGGAAAGGGCCAGGCGCTTGAAGGCCTTATCCCCCATCTCGCCTGCGGCCCGCTCTACGACCAGCTGGCGTAAAAGCTCGGCCTTGGCCTGCATCTCCTCCAGCTTGATATCCGCGTAAGCATCCCGCATCAAATAAGCATAGCCCCCAACCATAATGGTGGAGGCCAGCAGCATGCAAATGGTGAGCGTCGCCAAAAGGCGGCGGAAGAATACGCTTTTCATCCCTTATTCCACTTCGAATTTATAACCCACGCCGTAGATGGTTTTGATGCTCCAATTGAGGCCGGTGTTATCGAGCTTGGCGCGGATGCGCTTGATATGGGTATCCACGGTGCGGGTTTCCCCGGCAAAATCATAGCCCCACACCCGGTTGAGCAACTGCTCGCGGGTAAACACCTGGCCCGGGTTGGAGGCCAGCATAAATAAAATCTCGATCTCCTTGGGCGTGCATATAATGGGCTTGCCACGAAGGGTCACGGTGTAGCTTTTGATATCGATCACCAGCTCCTGGTGGGAGACGCAGCCATCGTCCGCACCCTGCTGCTGCTCGCTGGTGCGGCGCAGCACCGCCTTAATGCGGGCCACCACCTCCCGGGGGCTAAAGGGCTTGACGATATAATCATCCGCGCCCAGCTCCAGGCCCAGGATGCGGTCGATCTCCTCGCCCTTGGCGGTGAGCATGATGATAGGCACGCGGGAGGTTTTGCGGATCTCCTTGCAAACATCGATGCCGCTCATGGCCGGCATCATGATATCCAGCACGCAAAGGGCGATCTCGCTATCCAGCGCCTCCACGGCCGCCTTACCATCGTAAACATCCACGGTCTCATAGCCTTCGGCCTGCAAATAAAGGCCCAGGGATTCATGGACGACCCGGTCGTCATCCGCCATGAGGATCTTGTTCGCGCTCATCTTTTCCTCCTGTGTGCAGCAAATATGTGCGGCAAAAAGTAATGTGCTATACTTCTTCATAGTATAGCACATTCCGCCCGCGTTGCCATATGGCCCGCCGGCCTTTTCACACAATCTTCTCAATTTTGCCCTTATGCCTTTTCCAGCGTAAAGGAGAAGGCCACCCGCCCGGCTTCGCTCTCGGCCCAGATGCTCTCCCCCAGGAGGCACAAAATTTCGTAAGCGATGGAGAGGCCCAGGCCCGTGCCATTGCCCGAATGGGCCTGATCCACCTTGTAAAAACGGTCAAACAGATGCGGCAGGTCCTTTTCACCGATCTCGCCGGGGTTGGATACGCTGACTTGCAGCTTTTCCCCCTGATCGTCCACGGATAGTATAATCTCGCCCGGCCCCTCCGCGTGCTTGATGGCATTATCCAACAGGGCGATCAGCACCTGCTCCGTCCGATCCGGGTTGGTGTTGGCCCTGGGGCAGGTTTGCGGCACGTTAGCCGTGATGGCCAGCCCCTTCTCCTGTGCCGCCGCGCTATACCGATCCGCAACATCGTAGACCAGCTCGTCCATGCATAGGCTCTGCTTGGAGAGGGCCACGGCCCCGCTTTGCAAGCGCGAAAGCTCCAGCAGGTCGTCGATCAGGCGGGAAAGGCGCAGGGATTCGTGCAGGATGTAGCCGTAGTAGCGGGCCTTATCCTCTTCCTTTGTGACCAGGCCGTCGTTGAGGGCGTCCGCCAGGCCACGGATGGAGGCTAGTGGCGTGCGCAGCTCATGGGATACGTTGGCCACATATTCCGTGCGGGTCTTTTCCAATCGTACGGCCTCCGTGACATCCTGGATCAGCATCACCACGCCCTCGATGCGCCCGCCCTCATAAAGAGAGGTGATGGTGAAGCGCAGGATGGCGTCCCCCCGCTCCATCTCCCGCTGGGCCGTTCCTTGGCCGGCCAGCACGGCCTTGATCGCAGGCGCAAGCTTTTCCAAAATGGGCGAGTCTACCAGCTCCTGCCCTTGCTTGATGCTGAGAAGCCGCAGGGAGGCGGGGTTGAATTGCGTCACCTCAGCGCTTGGGCCAAAGGAAACGATGCCTTCACCCAAGCCGTTGAGGGTGGCTGTGAGGCGGTTTTTTTCAAAGGTAAGGTCGCCGATGGTAGCGGAGAGGGCGGCGCTGAGGTAATTGAGGGATTTGCCCAGGCTGGCGATCTCCTCGCTGCCCATATCCGGCGCGCGGACTGTGAAATCCCCGCCGGCCATGGCATTGGCGATGGCCTGCATCTGGCGGATGGGCTGCACGATGCTGCGCGAGCCGAGATAGGCCGGGGCGATCATGATGGCCGTGACGGCCACCATGCTGACGATAAGCGCCACCAGCAGGCTGCCGATGGCTGCCCGTACCTCGCCCAGGGGCTTGATGAGAAACACGGCCCCGATCACACCCTCCGCCCGGCTGCGAACCGGCTCGCCGATGATCACGCCCAGGTTGTTTTGCGTATTGGCGGAATAGAGCCGCTCGCCGCCTAAAACGGCGGCAAGGTATGGCGCGAGGGCCTCGGCGTTGGCCGCGGCCTCCTTGCGGGCGGGGTAGGCAAAAAGCTCGCCCCCGGCGTTATAGACGTAGACCATGGCGTCCCAGATATAATAATCCGAGCTGACGGCCCGGGTATAGCCCCGGCCGTCGATGGAGCCTTCGAGGTATTCCGCCGTCATGTCGGCGATGTATTTGGCGCGCGGCTCCATTTCCTTGGCTTTGAGCCGTGAGAACACGGAGCGGCCGTAATAATTGAAGGTGAGGGCCGTAAGGGCGGCGCTCAAAATCACCGTAAGCAGGATTACGGCCACGATTTTTTTAAGGATGGTATTGCCAAAGAGCTTCATTCCCCGGCCTCGAATTTATAGCCCACGCCGTATACGGTTTTGATGCCCCAGCCCATTTCCTCGGGCGGCAGCTTTTGGCGGATGCGCTTGATCTGCGTATCCACGGAGCGGGTATCACCGAAGAAATCGTAGCCCCAAACCTCGGAGAGGATCTGCTCCCTGCCGAACACGCGGCCAGGTTTGGAAGCCAGCAGGTAGAGGATCTCCACCTCCTTGGGCGTAAAGCGCAGGGGTTCGCCGCCCACCCGCACATCGTAGCTGGCGATGTTAATCTCCAGCGAATCAAACCGGAGTACGCGCTCCGGCTCCTCCCTGGCAGCCTGGAAGCGGCGCAGCACCGCCTTAATGCGGGCCACCACCTCGCGGGCGCTGAAGGGCTTGACGATATAGTCGTCCGCACCCAATTCAAGGCCCAAAATGCGGTCGATCTCCTCGCCCTTCGCAGTGAGCATGATGATGGGCACGCGGCTCCTGGCCCTAAGCTCGCGGCAAACATCTATGCCGTTCTTTTTGGGCATCATAATATCCAATATGATCAAATCCGGCCTGTAGGCGTCGGCCTTTTGCAGAGCCTGCTCGCCATCGAGGGCCGAATCGTGTTCAAATCCCTCGTTTTGCAGGTATACGCCCAGCGTCTCGTGGATGATGGGCTGGTCGTCGCAGATCAGGATTCGCTGTATGCCGGGCATGGGCCATACCTCCCCTTTTTTATACGCCGATTATAATATGCCCCGGCTCCCTTCGCAAGCGCTGCCCGGGCATTGTCATAATTGTCCTTAATTTCGCCAAATTCATCCTTTTTGATTTCCGCCTGTCAAAATGCGCGGCATATGCTATAATGGTGCCATGCTGAAACGAGATCGCTCTCTTTTGCGCCGCATGACGGCCCTGCTGCCGGTCCTCGCCGCCCTTTTGTGCTGCGTGGGCTGCGATAGCTTTAGCCTGCCCGCATCCGCCGGCGCACAGGGCGCGCTGGTAGTGAACGAGGTCGTCACTTCCAACGCCCTTTCCCTGGTAGATGAAGCGCTAGGCTCGCCGGATTGGATCGAGCTGTACAACGGCACGGCTGCTGAAGTTGACCTTGCCGGTTACGGCCTGAGCGACAACCTCAAAGATCCCCATAAATGGACCTTCCCCGAGGGCACGAAGCTGGCGCCTGGGGGCTACCTTATTATTTACGCCCTCAAATACAGCGGCGCGGCGAACGGCCTGCTCTGCACGGGCTTTGGCCTTTCTAAAAGCGGCGAATCCCTCTATTTGACGGATCCATATTATAACGTGCTCCAGAAGCTGGATATCCCCCCGCTTTTGAGCGATGTTTCCTATGCCCGCGACGAGGCCGGCGATTACGGCTACTGCGCGGCCTCTACCCCAGGCCGGGCCAACGCGGATATCGTCTATTCCTCTGCGGCGGAAGCAATCACCAGCGGCGCAAGCGCGGCCTTGCAGCTCACCGAGTGCATGCCCCGGGGCGGTTCATACCTAGCGGCAGATGGCGGTACGTACCCTTGGGCCGAGCTTTATAACAGTGGCTCCGCGCCTTTGCTGCTTTCCGATTATTACCTTTCCGACAACATGCTCGAAACCTCCAAATTCCGCCTGCCCGCAGCCACCCTGGCCCCGGGCGAATACGCCGTGATCTGGTTTTCCGGCGATGAAGACGCGGATGGCTTGCACGCCGCCTTCAAGCTGGGCGCAGCCGACGATACCCTCTGCCTGAGTGACGGCGCCGGCAACATCCTCTCCATGCTCAACTGGCCTGCCGGAATGCCCCGGGGGCTTAGTGTGCTGCCTGGCGGGGCCTATACGGCGGCCGCCACCCCAGGCGCGCCCAGCGCAGCCGAGGGGCAGTTCACATCTTTGGATTTTGCGCAGATGGACGACTCCTCCCCCGTGCGTTTAAACGAGATCCTCCTGCACAACGAATACAGCCTGCGGGATGATACGGGCGAGCGCGTGGCCTGGGCCGAGCTTTACAACAATAGCGGCGCGGATGTGGGCCTTTCGGGCTATTATTTGAGCGACGATCCCCTCGATCCCTTTAAATGGGCCTTCCCGGCGGATGTACAGATCGAGGCCGGGGGCTACCTTATCGTCTTCCTATCCGGCAAAGTGAGCGAAGGCGCGCTGCATACCAGCTTCCGTTTGGGCAGCTCGGATGAAGCGCTGGTTTTGACCTCCGTAGCGGATATGCGCACAGATCGGATCGACTTGCCCCGCAACTTGGGGGATAACGTTTCCATAGGCCGCGCGGCTGAGGGTGGCCTGGCCTATTTCACCACCCCCACCCCGGGCGCTGCCAACACCACCCACGCTTCCGCAGAGCCGCTGGGCAGCGGCTACACGGAGATGGATGGGGTCTACATCAGCGAGGTCAGCGCCGTAAGCGCGGCCAAGAGCGGCAAGTCGGATTGGGTTGAGCTGCACAACGCCTCGGGCCGCGACGTCGACCTTTCCGGCTGGCATTTGAGCGACGACCCGGACGAGCCTTTAAAGTGCGCGCTAAGCGGCGCGGTGCCCGCCGGCGGATATTTGGCCATCAGCGCCTCGGCATCCAGCAGCAAGGGCGCTACGGCGCCCTTTGGCATATCTCCCGCGGGCGAAACGCTTTTGCTTACGGACGCGGCGGGCAACATCCGCGATATCTTCTGCACGGGCGCGCTGCGCCTGGGCGTGAGCGCCGGGCGCAGCGCAGGCGGCGCGGCCCGGGTCTTTTACACCAGTCCCAGCCAGGGCGCGGCCAATTCGGATAGCGCCCTCCCGGGCTTTGCGGCGGAGCCGGCTTTTTCGGATACGGAGCTCTATCACGGCGCGGCCTTTTCCTTGGCGCTCTCCTGCGCCACGCCGAACGTATCCATCCGCTATACGCTGGATGGTAGCAACCCCACCTCCGCCTCCCCTGCCTACGAAGGCCCCCTCTCCATTGAGAAGAATACCGTGGTGCGGGCGGCGGCTTTTGCGCAGGGGCTTCTCTCGAGCGATGTCGTTACCCGCACCTATCTCTTTGAAGCGCCGCATACCCTGCCCGTAGTCTGCCTATCCGCGCAAAGTGGCGATTGGACGGCCATGTATTCCGTAGTCGAGCGCAACGCCCGGGTGGAAAAGGAGGCCCACTTCGCCTTTTACGAGGCGGACGGCCGCCTGGGAACGGACTTTGGCTGCGGCCTGAGGGCCAGCGGCTCCTCCACCCTCACGGCCAGGCAAAAATCCATGGCCGTCTATCTTCGCGGAGCCTACGGCCAAAGCAAAACAGGCTACCCCTTTTTTCGCGATAGCGACGCAACCGTCTTTTCCTCCTTTGTGCTGCGCAATTCCGGCCAGGACAGGAGCAAGGCCCGCCTGCGGGACAGCTTCTTTTCCAAGGTTGTGAAGGGGATGAACATGGAATATGCCGAAACGCGGCTGGTTGTAGTTTATGTGAACGGGCAATATTGGGGCATTTACGACCTGAACGAGAACCAGAACGAGGATTATATGGCAGCCCATTACGGGGTGGACCCGGATGCGGTGGATATCATCCGCCGCAACGTTCAGGCCCTGGCCGGACGCAACAGCGACAACAAGCGCGTACGCGCCTACGCCCTCTCAACGGATATTTCGAGCGATGCCAAATATGCCGAATACATCCAATGGGTGGATCCGGATTATATTGCGGATTACATCATCGCCCAAACCTTTTTCGCCAATGGCGATATGTTCAACCAGAAATACTGGCGAAGCCAGGATTATACCGTGCGCTGGCGGCCCGTGTATTACGATTTGGATTACGCCCTCTCGGCCTCCAGCCCCACCCGCAACATCCTGCCCAGCTATTTCAACGCCGCCGGCATCCCCTCCCAGGACGGCTCCCTCACCAATATGGATCTATACGTGGGCCTTGGCAAAAACAAGGCCTGGCGCGAGGCTTTTGGCGAGCGCTACGTATATGTGGTGCGCAATTTCTTCAACCCGGAACGTACCACCGCCATCCTCGACGAGATGGCTGATCAGCTGCGGCCCGAGCTGCCCCGCCACATCCAGCGCTGGGGCGAGCTGCGCTCCCTGAGCGCTTGGGAGAGCGAGGTGGCGGCCCTTCGCAAATGCTTGCAGGACCGCCCCAAATATGCCCTGCAATACCTGCAAAAGCAATTCGGCTTTACGGATGCGCAGATGGCCGAGTGGGAGGCAAAGGCAGCGCAGAGCCCATGAATATAAATCGCGGTCAGTTTAACCGGCTTGTGTTTGCGGTTATCTAAAAAGGGCTGCCCCTTTCAGCGCTGCCCTTTCTTTTTCTACCTGTTTTCGCTCCACCCAGTGTGCGAAATACATTTTGCCGCGGCTATATAGTTCCTGTAATCGCGAGAACGCTTGCGCCGGGATTGGTAATCCATGCGCCGGTAGACGGGTCTTGTGTATAGGTGGCTTCAGGCACCGTAATCTGGCCTGCGACAGTAGCGAACAGGCCGGTAACGGTATTGTAGGTATAGTTGGCGGGCTCGCTCCAAGGCGCTCCGTTGAAGGTTACGGACAGGCCGCTTAGCACGGGGTCGAAGGTATCGGTAACAGTGACATTGTCGCCCGCTACAGCGGCGGTATTGCCCGAGTTCAAGATGACAAAAGTGTAGGCCAATTGGCCGTTCTCCGGTACCGCGGAAGGGCACATGTTCTTGCTGATTGTTAGGACAGGTATGTTTTCGGTTTCGATTGTCTCCGTAATTATTAACGGATCCGTAAGGCCGCCGCCGGAAATCTCCGCCTCGTTCGTGATTGTGTCATCCGTGCCGAGAGGGGCGAACTGGTTAGCTTCAACCTCATAGATGAGAGTCGCATTCCCTCCGGCGGGAACATTGATGCCGGTGATATGAAGGGGCGGTCCAGCCGTAACGGTTGGCGGGCCCTGCAAAACACCGTTTACATAATATTGCATGGAACCGGTCACATAAGTGAGAGGGTACAATATATCAAGGCCGAAGGGATAGGCTCCAAGGTTATCGTCAATTACCAGGCCTGTAAATGGGGTAATACCTGAATTAATAATGCTGATTATATAGGTCACATCATCATGCGCCACATAATCATCCATTACTGCGGTTTTTGTTGCTGACAATATATCAAGCAGTTCCCCAACAACTACGTTGGAATTTGTGATAGTATTGTTGTACGAAAGCGTGGCTTGATTTGTAAAGATTGCCATTGCTCTGGTTCCTCCTTGTTTTTTTGCAAAGGTCGTTTGCACTATTAAAATATGTAAAATAAACATGTATTGTCACAAAACAAGAGGAACAGCGCCTTAAAAGGCATCGGGTCCGTCCGGGTCAAGTATATATTTCTTCATTTCGTTTGATAAATAAAAAAGCCATCCGGGAAAGATGTGTTCCCGAATGGCGTATCGGTTGTAAGCTCCGCTTATTCTTCATCCGGCAAAGCGGCGTTGTGGTAAACCTCCTGCACATCGTCGTTGTCATCAAAGCGGTCGAGCAGCCGGTTCAGCTTATCGACCAGCTCCGCGTCGGCGGTAGCGTCCACCGTGTTTTGCGGGATCATGGAAACCTCGGCGGAAAGGAAGCTGTAGCCCGCGGCCTCAAGGGCTTCGCGCACGGCGGAAAACTCAGCCGGGCCGGTGTAGACCTCGAAGGCGTCGTCCATGGGTTCGAAATCCTCCGCGCCCGCCTCGAGGGCAGCCATCATCAGCTCATCTTCATCGATGGAAGCGCTGCGCT
>CAZAZI010000020.1:0-11637 GCA_964489575.1 uncultured Oscillospiraceae bacterium
AACCCTGGACACCCTGATTAAGAGTCAGGTGCTCTACCAGCTGAGCTAAGGGTGCTTGGAGATGGAGCGGGAGACGGGGCTCGAACCCGCCACCTCCGCCTTGGCAAGGCGGCGCTCTACCAAATGAGCTACTCCCGCAGGCGGCTTTTCAGCGCGCTTGATTATTGTAGCGCAAACCGCACGGCTTGTCAAGGCTCTGGCCGCCATTTTCTGCAAGCCTGCAAACGCGTGACGGTTCGGGGCGATCGGCCCGTTTATTCTTCCTTTTCGTAGAAGGCGTATCGGTTCTTGCCGGCCTTTTTCGCCTCGTACATGGCCTTATCGGAATTGGCGATCAGCTCCTCCGCGATGTTTCCATCGCGCCCCAGAAGGCTGATGCCGATGCTGGAGGTAACGACCGCCGTTCTGCCCGCGTCGTCGATGCGAATGGGTTCCTTAATGGCGTTGATGATCCGCTTGCACAGCCTGGCGAGTACGGCCTTGCTTTTCACGTTTTCGATCACCAGGATGAACTCGTCGCCGCCCAGGCGGCAAACCATATCGCAGCTGCGCACAGCCTCGATCAGCCGGTTGGCCACGGCGATCAGTACGATGTCCCCCTTGTCGTGCCCGTAACGGTCGTTGATGAGCTTGAAACCGTCCAGGTCGATGAACAGCACGGCGATCATGGTTTTTTCAAAGAAGGCCGCGTCGATGGAACGCTCCAAATGCGTCTGAAACATGCGGCGGTTGGGTAGATTGGTAAGCGTATCATGGTTGGCCATACGCTCAAGCCGCGCTTCCGCCATGCGCCGGATGCCGATCTCCTCCTTGAGCTCCTTCGTGCGGTCATCCACTAAAAATTGCAGATTGGCGTAAAGGTAGGCGTTTTCCAGGGAGATGGCCAGCTGCGAGGCGATCACGCCCAGGGCCTCCAGGCGCTTGGTGTCAAATATGCCTTGCACGAGCTTATTTTCGAGATAGAGGATCCCCTTAAGGTCGCCCTTGTTAACGATGGGCATGCAGAGCACGGATTTGGGGGCTGCGGCCACGATATGCGCATCCTGCATGAAAAGCTCGGAGGCCGGCGCGTTGTCCAAGGCGAGGGTCTCGCCCGTGCGATCCACATAATGCAGGATACCCAGGGCGATGCTGCCTGCGTCCGCAGCCCGCTCGCCGATATTCTTGGCTCTGCCCCCGGCATGGCCCTCCGCACGGATGATATAGACATCCTGCTCGTTTTTCGTGAGGTAATAGATATCCTGTGCGCCCGAGCTTTCGAGCAGAATGTTAATGAGCTTATCCAGGATAGCCTCCAACCGGATCTCGCCGGAGATAGCCTGGGAGGCCGCGATCAGCGCGCTATAATCGGAGGCGTCGCGCAGGGAGTGGGAACCGGAGGGGGAAGAAGTGGTATGGGTAACGGCAGCCTTGCGGGCCGCCTGGTTTGCGGCCAAAAGGCTGCCGTGGCTGAGCCGCAGCTGCTCCACCTTGCCATCCGCGCCCCAGGCCAGGTAGGCGGCATAGGCCTCCCGCATGAAGTTGGCCGCGGTCTTGCGCGCGCCCAGCTTGATAAAGCGCAGGGCGGCCAGCTCAGAGATCATGGCGTAGTGGTAGGGCCGCTCACTCGTCGCCGCCTGCTCCATAGCGACTTCATAGAGGAGGACAAGCTCGCTGCCTGCGCTGCTTAGGGCCGCCGCTTCGGCCTCGACGGCGCTGTACAGATGGCGGAAGTTGACGGGCGCATCCGCGGCCCGTTCACCCAGCCACTTCTGGTTGGCGCTGAGCGTTGCCCGCAGGCGCTCTTTTTCCGCCCAGCCGCAGGCGCCGCTTTCCAGCCGTTTGCAGATGGCCAGGGAATGGAGGAAATTATGGATGGCGACCGGATAGAAGCCCACGATGGCAGGCAGCAGGGGCACGGCCGTTTCCGTCAACGCAAAGGCCGCGTCATAATCCAGATAAATGGCTGCGGAAAGGGCCCGCAGGATGTAGTAGTAGCATTGGGCCATAGCATCCGAAGCCGTGCGCGCAAGATGCGCCTTCTCCCGAAAGACGCTATCGTCAAAGCTGCCCAAGGATTCCGTTTGGCCCTTTAGGGCCCTGTAAAGCTGGGCGTAGCTGGCGTAGCTTTCGCCGGCGTGCCGGTTGCGCGTTTTCGCGGCGTAAGCCAAGGCGGCTTCATTTTCCACCGCCAGCTCGCCGACCTGCCGGCAGGTTTCCAGCACGGCCTGCTGCGTGGTGAAATAGGTGAAGCAGGCGTATTCAAAATCCCCCACCGAATGATTGCCTTCGAAGGATTCCCGGGCATACGTGACGGCGTTTTTCACATCCTCAAACCAGTGGCAGGTGAAGAGCGAAAACACATGGTAGGTTCTATACAGCTCGTTCTTATAGCCGGCCTTTTCGCCAATTCTCCTGGCCGCGTTGGCGGCTGTATAGGCCAGCTTGTAATCATTGCGGCTGGGCGTGAGAATGGGGATCAAAGAGGCATAAAGCTGCAATCCCTCCGGCGTATAGCCGTGGGCGAGCACGCGCCTGGCATTGGTTATCACGACCCAGGCGGAATAAAGCGGGTCAAAGAAAAGGCCTGCAGCCGCGATACGGTTAAGGATCTTTTGGATGGCGAACTCCTTTTGATCGCCAGCTTCGCTTCTGGCCGCGATACCGGCAAAATTCTCCCGCTCCAGGTCGGCGTAATATGCCGCAATCTCGGCGTTTACCGTTTGGGCCAGATCGCCCTTGGGGAAGGGAACGCCCAGCTTTTCCAATAACTCCACGCCCAGCATATAGCCATCCTCATAGCGGATGCGGTTGGAGAGGGTCACGGCCTGCAGGCAGCAGCTATCCGTAAGGAGCAGGGGGGAGGGCGCCAGCTCCTGCAACAAGCGGTAGGCGTCGTCCGCCTCGTCATAGCGCGCCAGGCTACATAGCGCCAGATGATAGGCCGCATAAACGGAAAAGACGAAACCGTCATCCACGGGGTAGAGGTAGGCGAGGCTGGCGATGATTTGCTCCGCATAACACAGGGCCATATCATAGGCGGATAAAAGGCTGGCTGCCTGGGCCGCCCGAAGCATGAGATGCGCCACACGGAGCTTGTCCTCTGCCGATTCGATGATACTGAAAGCCTGGAAATAGTGATCTGCAATAGAAAACTGCCGATTCGCTCCGCCGCACTCCCCCGCATCGGCCTGCTCGCAGTATTGGGCCAAGGCCAGGTGCGCGCGCCGCCGCTCCTCTTCGGGCAGGATCGTATAAAAGGCCTGCTGGAAGCGATCGTGCGAGAACTGGAAGCGCCCGGGCGCGGGCTCGGGGCCGCCGCCGCTCTCGAGCGGATAGATGATTTCGCTGGCGATAGCCGGGCGCAAGGCTGCGGCTACCTGTTCCTCCTCGCCACCCGAGAGCCTGATGAGAAGCCCGGCGGAGAAGCAGCGGCCGGCACAGGCGCCCAGCGAGAGCAGGCGGACTGTTTCCGTAGGCAGCTGCTCCATATTGTGGATTAAAAAATCCACTACGTTTTCTTCCGCGGGGCAGGCTCTGATAGCCTGTAGATCCCACTCCCAGCGCCCAAGGGGCTTGCTGAAGCGGATAAAGCCCTTTATATGGCAGAGCATGAGGAACTGCCGGGTATAAAACGGGTTGCCATTCGTTTTTCGATATAGGATCTGCACCAATTCCGCGATGCTTTCGGGGGCCGCGCCAAACGTATCCGCCACCATCTGCCTGACGGCGTCCTCGCTCAGGCGGGAGAGGGTCATCTGCCGTACCGGAGCGCCCAGGCCCCGCAGCTTACTGAGGCCCAGGAGCATCGGATGGCTGTCGTCAAGATCGCCGTCGCGGTAGCAGCAAACGATCATCATGCCGGCGATATCGGCGCTGAGGATGCTCTGCTCCAGGATATCCATGGCGCCGGTGCTGGCCAGATGCACATCGTCCAAAAAGATCACCAGGGGCCGCTGGGGCGAGGCGACGGCCGCCAGCAACCGCTGCATGGCGGCGCGAAAGCGCACGCCGGCCTCGAGGGGCGTCAATTCCGGCAGCGGCCGGGGCCGGCCTGCGATCAGGGCCAAGCGAGGCACCTTATCCACAAGCAGGGCCGCATCTTCCCCCAGCGCAGCCGCGACGCGCTCCTTCCAAAGCGCGACGCTATCCTCGCTCTCAGAAAGGAGGATGTCGCACAGGCTCCCCAGCACCTGAAAAAGGGCGTGATGGGGGATGTTGCGCTGGTATTGGTCGTATTTGCCGCCGATTATGATGCCGTTTGAGGCGGCGATGAGCTTGTGAAGCTCGCCTGCCAGGGAGGTTTTGCCAATGCCCGCCTGCCCGCCGATGAAAACGGCGCATTTGCCGCCCTGCACCACGCGGCGGTAGGCTTCTTCCAAAGCGGCGATCTCCGTTTCGCGGCCATAGAGCTTATGCGGGATGTCGAGGCGGGCGGCATGATCCCCCTGCCCCAGTTCAAAGGGCAGTATTTCTCCAAGGGCCTCAAAGGCAGCCAGGCATTTATCCAAATCGAAGAGGATGCCCTCGGCGCTGCGGTAGCGGTCCTCCGGCATTTTTTCCATCAGCTTGGACACCAGCGCGGATAGCATCTGCGGTACCTGCGGGTTTACAGACTTGGCCGTGGGAGGCGTGCGTGCCACGAGGCCATAGAGCATCTCTGCCGGGCTTTGCGCCGCAAAGGGACGCGTGCCGGAAAGCATTTCGAAGAAAGTGACGCCCAGGGAATAAAAATCCGTGCGGAAATCGATCGAGCGGTTCATCCTGCCCGTTTGCTCGGGCGAGATATAGGAAAGCGTGCCCTCGGAGGCGCCCGGGTCGATCAGCAGGGGCCTTTCAAAGGAAGATTCGACGGAAATGCCGAAGTCGATGATGGTGATCTTGCGCATTTGCGGGTTGTAGATGATGTTAGCCGGGTTGAGATCCTTATGGATCACGCCGGCTTTGTGGATATCCGCCAAGGCGCGGACGATCGCGCGGGCCAGGAAGAGGAATTCCTTGGTGGCGAGGCGGCGGCCCTTGATATATTCCGCTAAGGAAACGCCGCTGTAATATTTAAGCACCAGGTAAAACGTTTCATCTAGCTTGACGAGATCCACGGCCACGGACACGAACTCGCTCTTGAGCTTGGAGAGGATGTTATATTCATTGCGCAGCCGGGCCAGGCCCTTGGGGCTCATAGCCTCCTCGTTGCTGGTTTTGAGGATCACCGGCTCGCCCGTGCGTTCATCGATCGCGCGGCAAAGCAGGCTGTTCTCGGAGTTGTAGATGCATTCCTGTATGGCGTATTGGCCGGCGGCATTGTCCATCTTTGCGTCGCCCTCTCTCTGGAGTTGATATCTGTATATTTTTTTATATTAACACAAAAAAGGAGATTTATCATCATAAAACACGCATTTTGTGCGGCCGCGGCTTTCAGAGCGGGCGGCCGCGGCTCGATGCGGATGGGCCGATAGCGGGCGGGGAAATAAATGTAGCATTCGACCTGCTGTTATGATAAAATAACGCAAATCAAAAGCGCACAGCCCATACGCCGCCGCGCGGGACGTGCTTCCCTTAGCCCGCATGGCGTACGTTCGCTTTTTACGGCAATTCGTTTATCATCCAAGCAGCGCCCCCCCGCATAGGCAGAGGCCATCAAATGATTCGGCCGCCCCTATAAAAAGGTTTGCCTTTTGGCGGGAAGGCGGCGCATATATTAAGGAGTAAAGCCTATATGGAAAAAGCCCGCGGCCCCAAAATATCCGCCGATTATTGCATCATCGGCTGCTTATGCCTGGCGTTCGTGATCCTGGCCCTGCTGCTGGATACGCCCGATAAGATCATACGGGGCTATTGGAAGATCAATACCTCGCGAAGCGTTTTGGTCACGGATTATATCGCTCTGGGCGGTATGGGCGCGGCGCTGCTCAACGCGGCTGTGCAGGGCTTCATCTTTCTATTTCTGCTCATCCGCCACAAGCGCGCGCCCAGCGGCCTGGTTATCGCTTCCCTCTGGACGACCATCGGCTTTTCCCTTTTCGGCAAAAACCTTTTCAACTTGATCCCCCTGCTATTTGGCGTACGGCTCTATGGCAAGGTCGCCAAGATCCCGTTTTCCGAGCTGTTCGTGCAGGCCATGCTCAGCTCCACCATCGCGCCGCTGGTCAGCGAGATCGCCTTTCTCGGCGAGGCCTTTAGCCTGCAAAATATGCTCGTAGCCTACGCAGTGGGCCTGCTTGTGGGTTTCATCTTCCCCATCGTTACGGAGGCGGTGAAGCGGATGCACCATGGCTACTGCCTCTATAACTGCGGCATTGCGGGCGGCTTCATCGCCACGCTTTGCGTGGGGCTTTTACGGAGCGTGGGCGTGGAGATTTTGCCCGAGCATATCTGGGATGCCGCGCATACGTCCTTTCTGGCCGCCTTTGCCTATGTTCTTTCCCTGGCGCTGGTCATATATGGGATGGCGGCGGATAAGCCGGCGAACGCCTTTAAAAAGCTGAAGCTGCTGCTTAAGGAGGATGGCAAAGACGGCAACGACTTCCTCGCCAAATACGGCGGGGCCTGCTATATCAACATGGGCGCTATGTGCTTTATATCCACCACGGTCATGTTGCTGCTAAAAGTCCCCATCAACGGGCCGGTGTTGGGCGGCATCTTCACGGTTACGGGCTTTTCCGCCTCCGGCAAGCATATGAAGAACGCGCTGCCGATCTTGCTGGGCAGCGTCATCGCTACGGAACTCAACTATCTGGAGCAGACCGCGCCCTCCAATTGTCTGGCCATGCTCTTTTCCACGGGCCTTGCGCCCATCGCCGGCAAGCACGGCTGGCATTGGGGCATGGCGGCCGGCTTTGTGCATGTTTCCATCGCGATCTTCATCGGCCAGCTCAATGGCGGCCTCAATCTCTATAACAACGGCTTTGCCGGCAGTTTCGTAACCATCACCCTCGTGCCGCTGATCCTCTTTTGCGGGGAACACCTGCGCAAGCGGCCGGGCGGCTAGCCGCGTCCGGACGCACATTATTGATAGATAAAACAAAAGCATGCTCCCGGGTATCAACCCGGGAGCATGCTGGCTGCTGCAATCTGTGAGGTTCGGGGCCGCGGCCTTTAACCTTTGGGCTGCGGGTCCCATTCGTCTCCATCATAATCCACGCCCAGGATGGTGATATTGAAGTTGCGGCTGTCGTAGAGCAGATCCAGCGTTTTGCCCTTTCTGGAGCCGGCGGAGATGATGCGCACGAGCGGCCGCAGGGTGTTTTCTTTGTAGTTTTTAACGACCACAGCCTGCTCGCCGCTGCTCAAGCGCACGCAAAGGCCCACGGGGTAGGCGTCCACGCTGCGCAGGAAGGCGGTGACGACCGCGGGGTCGAAGTGCTTGCCGGAATTAGCCATGATGTGCTCGATGGCCTCGTTGGGCATGAGGGCGCGGCGGTAGGGGCGCTTGGAAGTGAGCGCGTCATAAACATCCGCAGCGGCGAGGATGCGGCCAAAGAGGCTGATCTCCTCGCCCTTGAGGCCCTTGGGATAGCCGCCGCCGTCGTATTGCTCGTGGTGCTGGGCTACGGCCAGCATCACCTTGGGGGATATCTGCACGGTGTTGCGCGGGAACATTTCCACGCCCAGCATTGGGTGCCGCCGCATGATAGAGAATTCCTCTTCGGTGAGCTTGCCGGGCTTGTTCACGATCCAGCGGGGGATGCGCGCTTTGCCCATATCGTGCAAAAGGCCGGCAAGCGCCAGCTTTTCCAGCGTGCTTACCCGCATGCCCATGGACATGCCCGTGACCACGCTATAAATGGAAACGGAAAGGCAATGGCGGTAGGTATAGTCGTCGTAATTCTTGAGATCCATCATGTTGAACATCACTTCCGTGCTGCCCATGATGCTCTCCACCAACTGGCGCGAGATGGTAGAGAGAACCTCCACCCTGTTTTGAATCGTGCGCGCGTTGCTGTTGGAGCCGAAATCGTCATACACCGCCCGGATCTCATTTACGGCTTTGGTCCGCAGGGCCTCGTTGACCAGTTCCGGTATCTCTATATCGTCGTCAGTTGCGGAATTGCGAATATAAACCCCCGCGATACCATTGGCCTGGATGCGGAGGATATTAACTTCTGTTAACCTTTGCCCGGCGGAAAGCAGGCGAACGTGGTGCATATCCCTTGGGTAAGAACAAATATCACGGGCAACCACCATATCCGGCCTTAGGTATTCCACGGGAACATAGAGCATGCTTTTATTTCCCTTCTGGATCGTACATTTTAAGCACCAATCCATATTATACAATATTCGCGCTTTTCTGTATACCTTTTCAGCGCAAACTTCAAAACCATTAAACGCCCGCTTGCTTTTTGGCCGCGGCGAAGCGAGCCGCCAATGAATATTTAATCGCCAAATTCCCGGTTTTTTTAATAGACCGGCGCAAAATAAAAAGCACGATCCGCACCGTGGAGCCGCCTGGCCGCGCCGGGGCGGAAAACGTTTCGCCGCAAGGCCGCGGGCCTGGGAATACCGCTTGTGTTTTGGCTACAAATACCATACAATAATTGTAAAATCATCCGCGCACACGCGCAAGGAGGTTCCCATGGGTAAATTCGTTGTAAAGCAAACCAAGAGCGGCTATCGCTTTAACCTGGTGGCTGGCAATGGCGAGATCATCGCCACAAGCGAGAATTATTCCTCCAAAGATGCTTGCCTTTCCGGCGTGGAGAGCGTGCGCGCCAATGCGCCCGTTGCCAACCTGGAAGATCAAACCTTAGAGGCTTTCGAGGCCGCTAAACACCCCAAGTTCGAGGTATATGCCGATAAGGCCGGCGAGTTCCGCTTCCGCCTCAAGGCAAGAAATGGCGAGATTATTGCCGTATCCGAGGGCTATAAGGCCAAAGCCAGCTGCAAGAACGGCATCGAGAGCGTGCGCAAGAACGCCCCGGATGCGGCGCTGGCGGTGGAAGAAGCCGAATAAACGGCCAAAGCGGCTGTGGGCATGTGAACGCATGCCCTTTTTTTATTTATAACCCGGCGTGCAAGCGCTTGCCTTAGCCGCCCGTATGGGTAGGGCGCGGCGCGGCTGCGCATACTCATATTATGAAAAAGGAAAGGCGCAGGGCCCTGGCAGCGGGGCTGATAACCGGGTTTTGCAACGGTCTCTTGGGCGCGGGGGGCGGCATGATTGCCGTGCTGGCCCTTCGCCGCCTCTGCGGCTTGGCCGAAAAGGAGGCCCACGCCACGGCCATCGCCGTGATGCTACCGCTCACGGCTCTCTCCGGCCTGCTGTACGCGCTGCGTAGCGCCGTGGCTTGGGAGGTGCTGGCCTTCGTAGCCCCCGCGCTGACCCTGGGCAGCTTCCTGGGAGCTAAGCTCACGGGCCGCTTGCCAGAGAAAGCTTTGCGGCGGATTTTCGCCGCGCTGATGATGGCTGCGGGGGCCTTTATGCTGCTGTGAAGGGGCTGTGGTATGTGCTTGCGGGGGCGCTCTCCGGTCTGCTTGCGGGCATGGGCATGGGCGGCGGCACGCTGCTGATCCCGGCGCTGACGCTTCTGTTGGGCGTGGGCCAACACCAGGCCCAGGGCGTGAACATGCTGGCATTTTTACCCGCGGCCCTGCTGGCCCTGCATATCCACCGCAAAGAAGGGCGTGTGTCGCTCCGGCATGCCTGGCCCATCCTGCTCGCGGGCCTTGTGGGAGCGGCTTTGGGTACGCTGGCCGCGGCCGCGCTGGAGGCGGCCTGGCTGAAAAAGGCCTTTGGCGCTTTTTTGTTCTTTTTGGGGATTATGCAATGGCGGGAACCATAAAGATCCTAACCATGTAATATCTGCCAAACAATGTTTTCGACAAAAAAACGGTATTGTCAAATAATAGTCAAATAATAATATAACTATAGTATTAACGCCGGAATATGTGCTATAATACTCGCAGCATATCGCAAATTGGGCTATTCCTGCGGGTTTTGTTTCGGCGCGGGCCCGCACGCCGGTTTGCTTATTTTTTATGTTAATCTTATGTTAAGCGTTTTGAAAGGCAGGTGCTTCTTTTGCCACAATACTCCATGCGGGGCGGTGTGCATCCGCTGGATGGCGCGCGGGGCGGAAAAACTCCCACCAGCGGCTCGCCCATTCGGCCCTATGCGCCCAAGTCCGTGCAGATCCCCATGTGCCAAGCCATGTGCGCGGCCAGCGCGCCCATCGTACAGGCCGGTGATCAGGTTAAGCTGGGCCAGAAGATCGGCGAGGCCGCGGGGTTCATGAGCCTGCCCGCGCACGCCTCGGTCTCGGGCCGGGTAGTAAGTGTGGAGCAGCGGATGCTAATGCTGGGTAACCCCACGCTAACCGTTACCATCGAGAACGACGGGCGGGACGATTGGGCCGAGCTGACCCCCCTGGGCAAAGATGTGGAGAGCGTGCGTGCGGCATCCATCATCCCCGCCATTCAGGAGGCCGGCATTTGCGGCATGGGCGGGGCCACATTCCCCACCCATGTCAAGCTGACCATTCCCGAAGGGAAAACCTGCGATTCCATCATTATAAACTGCGCGGAATGCGAAACGCATGTGAGCGCCGATCACCGCCTGATGCTGGAAGAGCCGGCGCGCATCGTCAACGGCCTGCGTCTGGCGATGAAAGCGCTGGGGGTAAAATACGGCATCATCGGCATTGAAGATAATAAAAAAGACGCCATCGAGGCCATGAAAGCGGCCATCGCGGGCATCGAAGGGCTGCATGTAATGCCGCTCTACACCAAATACCCGCAGGGCGGCGAACGCCAGTTGATCCACGCTGTGACCGGCTATGAAGTGCCCGCGCAGGGCCTGCCCATCGATATCGGCGTGGTGGTGCTCAACGTGGGCACGGCGGCGGCCATTGCCGACGCGGTGTTGCTGGGCAAGCCGCTGATTGAGCGGGTTACCACGGTAACGGGCTGCGTAAAGGAGCCCGCCAATTTGCGCCTGCGCATCGGCACCAGCGCTTCCGAGGCCGTGGAAGCCTGCGGCGGCTATAAAGAAGAACCGTATACGCTCCTGATGGGCGGCGCGATGACCGGCGTTTGCATGCCCGATGATAAGCCGCCCATCGGCAAGGGCACCAACTGCATTTTGGCGCTCACGGAAGCGGAAAGCAAAACGCCCGCCGAGCAGCCCTGCATCCGCTGCGGCCGCTGCGTGGATGTTTGCCCGGCTGGGTTGAAGCCCTTCCGGCTCAAGCATTTTTGCGACAAGGGCGATTTGGCCAGGGCGCAGGCCAACGATGTAACGGAATGCATCGTTTGCGGCTGCTGCTCCTACATCTGCCCGGCCAGGCTGGCCCTTGCGGCCTCCTTCAAAAATACAAAGGACGCCATCGCGCGCCAGGCAAGGAGGGCCAAATAAGATGGGACTGCACGTATCCAACGCCCCCTTTATTTATAATAGAGACACCACCCGCTCCTTGATGCTGGATGTGATCTTGGCCCTTATTCCCACCACCCTGGTCGGCGTTTTCTTCTTCGGCCTGGGCGCCCTGTTGCATGTGCTGGTGGGCATGGGGTCCGCCGTGCTGGCGGAATACGCCTATCAAAAGCTTACCCATAAGCCCGTGCGCATCGGCGATTGCTCCGCCGCGCTCACGGGCATGCTGCTGGCCCTCAATATGCCCGTAAGCGCCCCGCTGTGGGTGACGCTGATCGGCGGCGCGGTGG
>CAZAZI010000021.1:0-11434 GCA_964489575.1 uncultured Oscillospiraceae bacterium
GAAGGCCAACCATGCTTACGATGAACGCGGTGGGTCTGTTTGTGACAGACATGGAAAAAATGGTATCCTTCTACCGGGATGTAATGGGCATGCAGACCGATTGGGCCGGCGATCCGAACGCGGAGCTCTCTTGCGGCGGGGCGCGGCTGATTATGTTCAGCCGGGATGATTTCGAGGCGATGACGGCCAGGAAATACGCCTATCCGAACGGCAGGAACGGCACCATGGAGCTCTCCTTCGACGTGGCGGATTTCGCGCGTGTGGATGCGGAATACGAACGGGTCGTAAACGCGGGCGCTATCCCCGTCTTTCCGCCTACGGATGAGCCCTGGGGCCAGCGCACGAGCTATGTGGCCGACCCGGATGGCAATTTGATCGAAATCTCATCTTTCGAGCGGGAATGGGAGGGCTGGGACTCGCCTTAACCCGGCTTAATTAAAAACGGCGGCTTTTTAGCCGCCGTTTTTAATTAAGCCGTATACATATCAGTGAATCAATACGCCTTAGCTGCGCTATGGATGTGCTTAAGCTCCTCCGGCGAGGTGATGGGCGCAATGGTGAATTCCTCGATGTGCATGCCAGGCACGGGCTGCACGTAGATGGTGCGGCCCGGAGCCTTGGGCAGCAGGGGCGCATCCGCCTCGCTGTTCTCCTCGATCAGCTCCGCCACGGAAGGGCTCAGGCGCACCAGATAGGAGGCGGAATCGTTTTGCGCAAAGGCCCGAATAAGCTTTTTGCGCACCTTGAGCACGATGGTCTCGCGGGAGAGCACCCTGCCGTCCCCCCCGCAATAAGGGCAGGGCGAGCGCAGGGTGTTGGAGATGCATTGCCTGGTTTTTTTACGGGTCATCTCCACCAGGCCCAACTGAGTAATGCCCAGCACGTTGGACTTGGTACGATCCTTTTTCAGCTCGGCGCGCAGGGTATCCAGCACCCGTTCTTTATCGGCAATCTCATCCATATCGATAAAGTCGATGATGATAATGCCGCTGATGTCCCTAAGGCGCAACTGCCTGGCGATTTCCCTCGCCGCCTCGCAATTGGTTTCGGTGATGGTCTCCTGTAACGAATCGCCGCCGATATATTTGCCCGTATTTACATCGATGGTGGTGAGAGCCTCGGTTTGGTCGATGATGATATAGCCGCCGTTTTTAAGCCAGGCCTTGCGGGAAAGGGCCTTGTCGATGGCGCTCTCGAGTTTGTAGGTATCGAAAAGATCCGGCAGGCCCTCGTAGAGGGTGACCCGATCCTGCAAATTGGGCGAGATAATGCCCGCCACCACCAGGATGCGCTCGAAAAACTCCCGGTCATTGATGACCAGCCTGTCGATCTCCGGGGTAAATAAATCACGCAGGGTGCGGAACATCAGCGGCTCTTCCGCATGGATCAGGCGGGGAGCGGAAAGCATCTTCCCTTTTTGCTGGATGCGCTCCCACAGCCGGGTGAGAAAGGCCACGTCGCTGGCGAATTCCTCCTGCGTTTTGCCCTCTGCGGCCGTGCGCACGATCAGCCCCATGCCGGAAGGCTTCACGCCCTCGATGGCGGCCTTTAGGCGGGCGCGCTCCTCTTCATCGTCGATGCGGCGGGAAACGCCGATGTAATTCACCGTTGGCATCAGCACCAGCGATCTGCCGGGCAGGGTAACGTGGGTGGTGACCCGCGCGCCCTTGGTGCCCACCGGCTCTTTGATGATCTGCACCATAATATCCTGGCCGGGCTTGACGATATCCTTAATGTTGGGCGCTTCGTCCAGCTTTTGATCCCCTTCGTGCCCGTGGAATTGGAAGTCTCCCTTATCCAGCACGATATCGCCGGCGTAGAGGAAGGCGTTGCGCTCCAGGCCGATATCCACAAACGCGGCCTGCATGCCAGGGAGGACGTTTTGCACCTTGCCCTTGTAAATGTTGCCTACCAATCGCTCCTTGCCCCGGCGCTCGATGTAGATCTCGCTGGGGGAGCCATCTTCAATTAATACGACGCGGGTCTGATAAGGGTTGATATCGATGACGATCTCTTTTTGCATGTATGAATTATCTCGCTCGTTTATTTATATCGTGCCGCCGTATGGGGCGAAAGAACGTATAAATTTAGTGTATCACCCTTTTGTTGCATGGTCAATCCTCATTGCCTCGCCAATGGCCGCGCCCCCGCCCGAGCGGGCCAGCAGAGCTAGCAAGCTGGCCTCGTCCATCCGGCCCATGATGCGCATATCATCATCCAGCACGTCGATCACGGTATAGGCCCCGCTCTGCAAACGCCGCAGCACCGCGGATACAGCCATGCTCCTGTGCACGCCTATGTGCACCACCCGCACGCTGCCGCCCAGCCTGATGGCCTTGTGGCGGCGGAACATGGCCTCCACGCGCGCCCCGCCCCCCTCCCTATATTCGCGCAAAGCCGCCAGGCATAAAAAGAGGCCGAAGATGGCGGGCGTAGCGTTTTGTCCCTCCCTCCAAAGCAGCAGCGCGCCCAGGGCCAAAAGGCCCGCCCCGGCCAGCGCGCCCAAGATCACGCCCAGCAGCAGGCAGGCCCTCGCGGGAAGATAGCGCTGCAAAATCTGCCGCAGCATTTGCCCCCCATCCAAGGGCAGGGCCGGCAGCAAATTGACCAGGGCGATGGAGAGATTTGTATGGCCAAAGGTCTCCACAAAGGGCAGGGGCCACTTGGCCGTCGCGGCCGCGCAGCCCATGGCCACAAGCAGGCTGAAAAGCGGCCCGGCCGCGGCGATGGCCAGGGCGTCCCACCCCGCCGCCCGCTCCATGCGGGCTACAAAGCCAAAGGGCTGCAATTCGATACGCTCCACCCGGCAACCCAGGCTTTGGGCCATTAGGGCATGGGCCAGCTCATGCAGGGAAAGGGCCAACAGGGCCGTGAGGCAGGCGCCCAGGGCAATCTCCCCCACATAGCCCAGCCGCACAGCCTATACGCGCCCCGCATCCAGGCCGAAATAGGCGATGGGGTCCGTGGGTCTGCCCGCATCATATACGGCCAGAACCAGGCTGCCATCCACCCGGGCCAGCGTATCCTTTTCGGCCAGCTGCTGCCCTTCCTCCACGGCGATCTCCGTAAGGCCGTAGTATACCAGCTCATTATCATCCTCCAGCAGGGCCAACCGCACATAGCCGCCCAGGGCCTCATCCTCCCCCAGCTCCTTCACCTTGCAGGCAGCCGGCGCGTAAAGCTGTTGCGCGCCGCCCAGCGCAAGGGTAGCCAGCAGGCTCTCATCATCGAGCCTGGCGCTTTCGTAGCTTACGCCCAGCTCGGGCCGGGCGCCGGCTGAAAAGACTTCGATGATGCCGGGCAGCTCCACAAAGCGGAGGCGGCCCAAACCCTCGTCCAAACCCAAGCCTTCCCCTGCGTTCTCCAATACGGCGTCCTCCAGCGCCTGCCGCAAGCCGGAAACGGGCAGCGTCTTGCCCGTGCTTTCGCTCCAGCGCAACAGCAGCACAGCCGCGCAGGCCGCCGCGCACAGGCCGGCCTTCACCAGCATGCTGCCGGCGCGGGGCGCGGCGTAAGCCCGATGGCGCAACCGGCGCGCGCCCCTGCGGGCCGAATCGCCGATTGCGCCGCCGATATAACGGGGCGTACGCAGGCGGCCCTGGGCCTCTCCGGAGGTAAAGCCCGTATGCTCCACCCGCTCAATAGACATAAAAATCCCCCCTTCTCACATTCAAGCATATGAGCGGGGGGAGGGATTTCATGCTTTTTAATGCTTTCTCGGCCTCCGCATCCAAACGTTGACTACGATGCCCACGCCGATCATATTGGTAAGCAGGTTGCTGCCCCCGTAGCTGATAAAGGGCAGGGGGATGCCCGTAACCGGCATGAGGCCGATGGTCATGCCGATGTTTTCGAATACGTGCGCGGTCATCATGCCGGTTACGCCGATCACCAGGCAACTGCCGAAATTATCCTTAGTAGCCATGGCGATATAGAGCCAGCGGAAAATCAGCAGGAAGTAGAGCACGATGATGACCGTGCCGCCGATAAAGCCCAGGCCCTCCACAATGCCGGAAAAAACGAAATCCGTATGCCGCTCCGGCACGAATCTGAGCTGGGCCAGCGTGCCCTCGGAAAAAAAGCCTTTGCCGTAAAGCTGGCCCGAGCCGATGGCTATCTTGGATTGGGATACGTTATAGCCATAGTTGGTCACATCCAGCTCCGGGTTGAGAAAAACCTTGATGCGCATCTGCTGCTTTTCATCGAGCAAAAAGCGGTAAGCAAGGGGCGCGCCAATGGCCAGCGCGCCGGCGGCGGTAGCGATATAACCCCAAGAGATCCTGCCCATAAAGAAGATGAAAACCAAGATGCAGATATAAACAAAGGCGGTGCCAAAATCCGGCTGGAGCATGACCAGTACGGTGGGCCCGGCGCATAGGAGCACCGCGTAGGCAATGGATTTGAAGCCCGTAAGCCTGCCGTTCTTATCCATGGATTCGGATACGATCTGCGAAAGAGCCATGATAATGGCGATCTTGCAGAACTCGCCGGGCTGCAGGGCGCGATCGATGAAATCCAGCTTGAACCAGCCCTGGATGCCGCGCACCTTGGTGGTGGTCAGCAGGATCAGCAGCAGCAGCACGATGGCAAAATAGGCGTATCTGATAACAAATTTATACACCTTATAATCCACCGCAATGATGAAGAGGAAGGCAGCCAGCCCCACCAGGAAGTTGACCGCCTGCTTTTTGACATACGTAAGATTCAGCTTTTCCAGATAATCGGAAATGCCGGCCTCTTCCCCGCTAAAGGGATCCGCCATGATGCTGGCGATGCTGATAAGGCCGATGGCCACCAGAAGCACCACCAGCGCCAGGGTGAACCAATCGATCTGTTTTAAATAATCCTTATCGAACATAGGTTATGCTTCGTTTGGGGGGTTACCCCGCCCGAACAGCTCCTTCACCTGCTCATAGGTCGCCAGGTATTTATCGATGGTGGCGGCATAAACGATGGGCCGGTTCACCCGCATGGTACGCTCGGCCTCCTCGCCCAGCAGCAGCTTATCGAGCTGCATGGTGGCATTGGCCGCAGCCTCGAAATAGGGCTCGATGCAAAGGCCGTAGATGTCATTATCCTGGAAAAGCTCCAGGTTTTCATCGCTCAAGCCGCAGCCAAACACCGTGATAGAGATTTGGGTAAGCAGGGCCGGGTTGGGCGTAACCGCCGGGGCCTGCCCTTCCGCCGATGCGGGCGTGGGGCTGGGCGAAGGCGCTCCATCCTTGCGGAATCGGCTGTCCGCCTGGCTGCGGGCCTTCACGGCCAGGGAGGCCGAAGCCGTATCCACAGCATAAAGGCCCTTGATATCCCGGTTATAGAGGATGTATTCGGCCAAGGCGTCAATGGCCGCCTGGCCCTCCCCCACCCGTTCCAGGCTCGCCGCCTGGTACTGCGGATAATATTGGCGGATAGCTTCCTCGATTTTGCCGGAGATCTCCGCCGTGCCCACGCCATAGATCAGGATGCGGCCGGATTTAAGGCTGCGTTCGGTCATACGCTCGGCAATGCCCCGGGTAAGCTCCTCGATATAATCCGTATCATCCGCAACCACATTGGCGTGCAGGCCCTCGGCGGTGCAGGCCGCATAGGGCACGGCCACGTATAGCCCGGCCTCGATGGCGGCTTTCACAGCCCCGTCGTTGGCCCCATCCGGGTTGGCGATCAGCAGCGCCTCACAGCCCTCGGCCGCCGCCTGGGCCACGGCCTCTGCAGCCTCGGCTCCCCTGGCGGCCCGGTAAAGCTTGGCCGGGTGGCCCAGGTTCTCCGCCGTGCGCAAAAAGCCGTGCATCATCATGTAGGTAGGCATCTGCCCGTCGTCCTCTGCGATAAAGCCCACCAGTTCGCCCAGGCCATCCAGTGCGGGCCCGAGAGCCTCGGCCCCGGCGGTTTCGCCGGGCTGCGCCGCGCCCTCGGCCGCGGGCGCGGCGGAAGGCTTTGCGCAGGCGCAAAGCAGCAAGGCAATGAGGGCTATAAGGGCGAGAATGCGTCGTTTCACGAGCCTACCTCCCGGGCTGTAATAAAGCCATGATAATGCAAAACGGCCCGCTTGTCAGCCGTTTTGCCCTTTAATTTACAGATTCATCATTTTTCGCGGCCTTAAATGATATAGCGCGCTTCTTTGGCGGGCGCCGCGTCCAGCTCCTGCTTTTTCGCCTCGTAGCCGGGCTTGCCCAAAAGGGCGTAGGTGGCATTCTTGCCCTCCTCCACGCCGGGCTGGTCAAAGGCGTTGATATTCAGAAGCTCACCGGCAAAGGCCGTTTGCACCTCGAAAAGATACAATAGCTGGCCAATGGTGAAGGGGTTGACCTCGGGCAGGCGAATGCTTTTATTCATGTGCCCGCTCTTGGTCACAGCGTATTCCGTGGCCCGCTGCTCAGAAGAAATCAGCTCGTTGAAGGTATGGCCGCTGAGGAAGGATACATCCGGGATGCCGTCAAAGGCGTGGGGAATGGCGACCTGGTCGCGGTATTTTTCCACACAAAGAAAGGTGACCACCTTATCGAAGGGGCCTTCGGTATACAGCTGCACCTGCGAATGCTGATCCGTAACGCCCAGGGCCTTGACGGGCGTTTGGCCCGTGTGCACGGGGTTACCCTGCAAATCTTTATTCTTCCCCAGGGATTCCGCCCACAGTTGGGCATACCAATCGGCCATATACCTAAGGGAATCCGCATAGGGCATGAGCACGCCGATGTTGCAACCCTTTTCCATGGCCAGCACTTCCAGCGCGGCCAGCATATAAGCCGGGTTCTTGTGGATATCCGGCTCCGCGCAAAGCCCATCCATATAAGCCGCGCCAGCCAGAAGCTCTTGAATGTCGATTCCGCACACGGCCGCCGCCAAAAGGCCCACCGGGCACAGCTCGCTGAAGCGGCCGCCCACGCCGTCGGGCACGTAGAAGGTGCGCAGGCCGTTCTCTTTGGCGATCTTGATCAGGTTGCCCTTGCTTTCATCCGTGGTGGCGATCACATGGCGGTTCCAATCCTCCCCCACCTCGCGGCGCAAGGCTTCCGTAAAGAGCAACAACTGGGCCATGGTTTCGGAGGTGCTGCCGGATTTGGTAATCACGTTGAAGCAGGTGCGCTTCACGTCGATGACATCGAAAAAGGAGGCCATGCGCTCCGGATCTATATTATCTTCCACATAGAGCTTAGGGCCTGCCCGCCGCTCTTTGGGCAGGTCGTTATACCGCAGGTGGGCAAGGGCCTGCTGCACGGCGATGGGGCCCAAAGCGCTGCCGCCGATGCCCAGCACCACAAAGGTATCGAAATTCCCGCGCACATAGGCTGCGGCATCGAGCAATTCCTCTACCACCCGGCCCTGGTTGTGCGGCAGGTTGCGCCATTTCATGCCGCTGTCGCGTTTCGCCTCCATGGCCGCTGCGGCGGCCGCGTATTGGCCGGCGCGGGCCGTAAGCTCCGCCGCGTCCAGCCCCATCTCGCCCACATAAGGCCGCAGCATGTTGTTGTAATCCACGCGGATGCGCATAGCGTCGCGCCATTGCCGTTCTTCATGCCTTTGCATAATTTTATGAAGCTCCCTCTCGTGTCAAGTTTATTGCGTATACAGGGTAAGTATATCACATATCCCGCCCCTATGGGCATAGTTTATTGTAGGAATCCTGTCGCCACGCATCCTGCCAAATCGAGGTCGCCTATGCATTTGGATCAGCACAAATTCCGCCCGCTCCCCGCCCTGCTTGTAACCCTGGGCCTTATCTTTCTGGGGCTGATGCTCTATGCGGCCTTTGCGGGCCGGGAGTACGGGCACATAGACGCGGCCGTGGTGGACGCCTACACCATGGAGCCTGTGGTGGGCGCGGTTCTGGTCTTTCCGGATAGCGGCAAGCGGGCCGTAACGGATCAAGCGGGCCGGGCGCAGGTGTTCGGCCTGCCCATCGAAAGGCACCGGGCGCAAAACCGGCTCCTGCGCCAGCCCTATGGCGAATGCACCGTGCTGGTTTATTGCGAAGGATACATCCCCTACGCTCTTTTCTACGTGCAGCTCCAGCCCGGCCGCATCCGCAGCGGGCCCACCATCTTCCTCTTTCCGCAATACGAGGGCGCGCCGGAGGTGATCACCATTGTGGAATCCCCGGCTGAGGAATGGGCCCGGGAATTGGCGGAGAAATACAGGCCGTAAAAATATCCCTTATCCGTTTTATCTGTGATATAATATTTTATTGTCAGAATTGAACAGAATCGTATATTTACAAAGGAGAAGATCATATGACCCTGCTGATCGTCAACACCCTGCCGGCAGCGGACGAGGCGGCCCGGGCAGCCGTTGAAGAGCTGACGGCCGCCGCGCAGAATTATAAGGTAATAAGCACGGAGGGCCTGCGCATCTCGCCCTGTGTGGGCTGCAACGCCTGCTGGCTGGTAACGCCTGGCCTCTGCGCCATCAAGGATGATTACGAAGATATCTTAAAGGGCTATCTCCAATACGACGCGGTGATATACCTCGCGGGCACGGCGCTGGGCTTTGTGGATCACCGCATGAAAAACGTGATTGATCGCATCCTGCCCCTGGTTACCATGCTAACTTGCATCGTGGATGGCCAGATGCGCCACGTGATGCGCTATGAGAAAAACTTCAAATGCGGCCTTTTGTATGCCGGCACTGCGGACAAGGCCTACCTTGATCGCTGGCTGGGCCGGGTGGCCCTCAATATGGGCGGCCTAAGCCTGGGCGCATACCCCATCGAAAGCGCGAAGGAGGTGCTCGCATGCATCTCGTGATCATCAGCGGCGCGGCGCGCCCCATGCGGAAAAGCAACACGGCCAAAATCATCGCGGCCTTCCGCAAGGGCTTTGAAGAAGGCGGGAACACAGCCGAGGTCTGGTATCTTTCCGACCGGCGGCAATGGCAGCGCGCGCGGGAGGCTTTCGCAAGCAATGCGCATATCCTCTTTGCCCTGCCGCTCTACGTGGAGAACATCCCCGGCATTATGCTGGAATTTTTAGAAGGCCTGCCGCCCAAGGCGCAGCCCGGCGCGAAGATGGCCTTCCTCATCCAGGGCGGCTTCCCCGAAGCTTCGCAGCTGCGCTGCTGCGAAGCCTTTGCGCGAACGCTTCCCCCCTATTTCAACTGCGAATATGCCGGGGCGCTGATCAAGGGCGATATGTTCGGCGTAAACCTCATGGGTGAAAAGCTCGGCGCGAAGATGGTGTTGCCCTTTGAAGAGATGGGCCGCGGCTTTGCTAAGGCCGGGCGCTTTGATGAAGCCGAGGCCGCCGCCTTTGCCGGGCCGGAATACCTGCCCGCCTCCACCCTGCGCAAATTTAATCTGATCGGCAGGCCTATGCAAAAGTTTTTCATGGGGCGTATCGCCAAATCCCTTGGCTGCAAGAAAAAGCTGGACGATCGACCGTACGCGGCCATCGAGAAAGCCTAAAGGCAAATATGAAGTGCCGGCAAGATTTGCGCAGACCAGCAACAGCGTATTCTCCCACTTCACGGCGGCCCGGCAGCTTGCCGTCGTCTTCAAGGGCGGCCTGGACGCTGCGCAGCGGCGGAGCAAATCGCTTTCCCTAAAGAAAAGCCAACCAGGATCAAATGGTTAACAATCTATAAGGCGCAAAAGGCCGGGAGAAATTCTCCCGGCTTTGCTTGCCTTCGTTTCTACTCGGCTTGCGCCGACTGGGCCGTGGGCGGGGGCGCGCCACCCTTGCCCCGCCCCCGCCGCCTGCGGCGGCGCTGCGTGGCGGGCGCTTCGAGCTGGGCGCGGCCATCATCATCCATGGCCCGAAGGGTACGAATCAGGGTAAAGGTGCCATCCGGCGCCTGCTTGATGCGCAGCTTGGCAAAAAACTCGCCATGCTGGGCGCAGGTCGCGGCGGTCACAAAGCGGCCGCCGCCCCGGGCCGTCCAGTTGCCGCAGCGCAGCCGCCTGCCGCAGGCCGGGCAATAGAAGCGCCGGGCCTTGCTATCTTCAAAGACCGCGCCACGTTCCGCATAGCCCGGGTAAACCTGCTGCTGCTCCCGCTTCTGGCGCTTTGGCCGCCGTACCGGCTCCGCGTATTCCGCGATGCCCCGGCCCATGTCCAGCGCACCGCAAACCTGGGCAGTGTTGCGGGCATCGTCCAGCGCATCGTGCGCCTGGCCCAGAGGTGAAAGCTCCAACTTTTCGAGGGCTGTTGACAGCGACCATTGCCGGTTCTCCTGCCCCACCTGCGCATCGTAGATGCGTTGCAAGTCGTAGCAAGGGGGGAGCCAATCCAGCTCCTGCTCATAAAGCAGCAGGTTTTCCCGCAGGATAGGCATGTCGTCCGTTCCCCAGGTGATAAAATCAAAGAGCCCATGCGAGCTGCACCAGGCTTTGAATTCCGCCAACGCCATCAGAAACGGGAGTCCCTGCTTAAGCATCTGGTTGCTGATGCCCGTAAGCCGCCGCACCCGGCTATTCATGCGGGTATAATAGGCGGGCCGCACATCCAGCTTCAACTCGCCCACCGGACAAAAATCCGCATCCAGCTTGATCGCACCGATCTGTACGATCTCTCCGTGCAAAAAGACAGGCGTCTGGATGATCTTCTCCTTGATGACCGCCTGGTTCCATTCCATGTCGAATACGATATGATGCATGCTCCTAGTTTACCATATCCGCGCCAAATATCCATCCTTTTCTCACGCGGCCTGGCGCTTCCCCCCGTTTCCGTCCCCTTCTGCCGCCAGTATCCCGGCGGCCAAGTGCGAGACCTGCAAATTTAGTGTAACATACATTCCCCGCACGCACACGTTTAAAATACGTGGTTGCCAGTTTTCCATCCCCGCGGTCACCGCGCTTCCACGCTTGCACAAGCGGCGTGAAGCCGTTACAATAATACATAAGCGTATTTTGGCGCATTGAAACGACCGTATATAAGGAGGATTCCCTATGCCTGTTTGGTTATCCGCCGCCTGCGGCGCAATCTTGCTGATCGCAGCGATCCTTTGCCGCAAGCGTGAGCACCTTCGGGGCTACAGCGCACCCGCTTTTCTTTCCGCTGCTTTCTTTTTAGGCTACACCCTGCTGGTCGCGTTCATGATCTATCGATAAGCCGGCCCAGTCCAATCCGGCGTTGCATTTTTCGCTCGCATGGAGTATAATACCCGTTACGTGAATCACCCGTATCGCGCTCGGCGCACCTGCGGAGGGATATCGATGTGGTCATAACGGGGCTAACTCGAAATAATAATTTTCGAGCGTCGCCCGTGACAATTTAATATGGAAGAGTATCGAAGTGGTCATAACGAGCCGCACTCGAAATGCGGTGTACCGCAAGGTACCGTGGGTTCGAATCCCACCTCTTCCGCCAGAAAACCCGCCGAGAGGCGGGTTATTGTTTTTGATAGATGCGGAAGGCGGTCGAATTTCAAAATTGCAAAATGCAATATATGATAAAATAGAGAAAAGATTGTTGACCGACAGAAGAAAAGAGGTAAAAAATGA
>CAZAZI010000022.1:0-11410 GCA_964489575.1 uncultured Oscillospiraceae bacterium
GCCGGTAATGCTGCGGGGCGCATTGGGGCCATCGTACCAATATTGGTTGCCCATGGAGCCTGGCCGGGAAACGAAGTGCAGCGGCATGCCGTCGTAGTATAGCTCGCCGATGTCCATGCATTTGTCGATCAGCACGGTGAAGCGCAGCCTGCCGCACAGAACGTCATAGGCTTGCAAGCCCCGGTTGCGGCCATCTTCCAAAACAACGCGGCGTACCCCGGCGATGGCCTCGATATTGCCGACCCGCTCCAGCAGGGCGGCCTTCGTAAGCTGTACGTTAAAAATATTTGCCATAATACCTCCAAGTTTTTAGGATGTTGAAGCGGCGGATGGCCGCGGCAGCTTAGAGTGCGCGGTACGGGCTTTCCAGTGTGACTTCGGCCACGGCGGGCGTTTCCCGCATAAAAGCCTCGATCTCCCGGCGGTAGGTATTGCCCTCCATGGGGCCGCGGCCTTCCACAGCCTTGGCGCCGGCCGCGCCCGCATAGCGGGCGGCTGTGCGCAGATCCGCCCCGGTTACGAGCATGGCGAGGAATGTGGCGTCAAAGCAATCGCCCGCGCCGGTGGGGTCTACCTCTGTGGCCGGGTAAGCGCCTACGCTGAAGGCCTCCTGGCGGGTATAGACGCTGGCGCCTCTGGAACCATCCTTGATCACGATAATGCGGTCTTTTTGGTTTAAAAGATCCGCGATGGCTCCCTGCGCATCGCCAAAGAGAAGACGCAGCTCGCTCTTGCCGCAGAGCAGCACATCGCTGGCCTCAATGATTTCTTTATAATAATCCATAACCTTGCCGTGAAGCAACTCGGGCCGTATATTTGGGTCAAAGCTAATGGCCACGCCGTTCTTTTTAGCCAGGCGTACGGCCTGCATGATGGCATCCCCCATGGTGGGGCTGCCGGTGATGGAGCAGCCCATGATGTGCAGATACCGGGCGCTTTTAATGGCGCTCTCATCTACATCCGCCGGGCCCAGCTCGCCGCAGGCCGCCTTGGAAAAATGGAAGATGAACTGCCGGCTGCCATCCGGGAAATAGGTGACGAAGGCTACGCCTGTGGTGTTTTGATCGGTTTGGATCACATGGGATACATCCACGCCGCTGCCCGCGAGGCGCTCAAGGTTGAGGCGGCCGAAATCATCCTGGCCCACCTTGGCGATGATGGCGGTCTTCGCGCCCATGCGGGCAGCCTGATCGATGCAGATGGCGGGCGCGCCGCTCGGATAAGGGCCCAGCAGGCGGCCGGGCTTGTAGAATACTTGGCCCGCCTCTTCGGCGAGCACCTCCGCCAAGATCTCGCCGATGGTGATGATATCATACATGATGCATGCCCCTTTCTGGCTTGATGTATATCCGGCGGCCTTAGCCGGCCGCCTATTTCGACCAATATGGCTGCGATTGCTTTAATCACAAATATTCAGAAACCAACTTTTTTACGCAAGACCGAAGGAATATTTCTTGACACGGCGTAGTTACAATGCTATTATAACAGCATAAACGCAAGCAGACAATCAAAAAAATAAAAAAACGAAAGCAATTTGCGACACCCTTCTCCTCGAGACATCAATTTATACGAATCACATTTTCAGCGATTGCTGAATAAAACAAAACTTAGGAGGAAAATTAACATGAAGAAAACGTTGGCCATTATGTTGGCAGCGCTTATGGCGTTGGCGCTAGTCGCCTGTGCTGCTCCTGCTGCTGCTCCCGCCGCCGAACCCGCTGCTCCCGCAGCAGAACCCGCCGCTCCCGCAGCTGAGCCCGCCGAGGCCGCTAAGGATGTGAAAGACCTGAAGCTGGGCTTCATCCTCGGTTCCCGTGAGCATGCCTTCTATCTTTCCATCGAAGAGGGCATCAACGCCGCCGCCGCCGAGATGGGCTTTACGGCCGTTGTTCTGGAATCTGACCTCAACGGCGCCGTCGCCAGCGAGCGCATCGAGAACCTGGTGGTCGAAGGCTGCGACGCGATCTCCCTCTCCGTGAACGATCCTTCCGGCTCTACCCCCGCCATCGTGGCTGCGGATGCAGAGGGCGTGCCCATGTTCGCCTTTGACTGCACCTCCAGCGAGACCGACGTTATCAAGAGCTTTGTCGGCACCGATAACTACCAGGGCGGCGTGATCGGCGGCGAAGCCACCATCGCCAGGCTGGAAGCGCTGGGCCTCACTAGCGGCGCTACCGTAGGCATCATCGGCTATCCCGAGCCCCAGTCCTGCATTGACCGCGAGGCCGGCTGGATGAGCGTGATGGAAGCCAACAAGGATAAATATGGCCTTAACATCGTGAACCTGGGCAACTACAAGGGCGATGCCGATACCGCCAAGAACCTCATGGATGACGCCCTCACCCAATATCCTGACATCGCCGTTATCTTCACCGTGGGCGATCCCGCCTGCATCGGCGCTCTGGCTTCCATTAAGGCCGCCGGCGCGAGCACCCAGATGATCGGCTTTGACGCCAACCCCGAGGCCCACGAGGCGATCCTCGATGCCGAGAACGGCAAGATCTGGGTGGCCGACGTGGCCCAGGATCCCTATCAGATCGGCTACCAGATCGCCCAGCAGATGGTTAAGTACGTGCTTGAGGGCACCGTCGATCAGCAGACCATCCTCATCTCCCCCTACCTGGTGGATGCTTCTAACGCGAAGGCATAATTTTACACCCGGCCTTGCGCAAACAATGGATAATCACATATAATTTAAGTTAGATATGTGCCCGAGCGGTTACGTTCGGGCACATATCACCTTCGAAACATGACCAACTCGAAAGAAGGAGAGATTGTTGATGGAACCAAATCTGCAAGCGATCCATATCCATAAACGGTTCCCGGGCGTGCATGCGCTCACGGATGTTTCGATCGATTTCTATCCAGGCGAGGTGCACGCGCTCTTGGGAGAAAACGGCGCGGGCAAATCCACGCTGATCAAGGTCCTCTCCGGGGTCTATACGCCAACGGAAGGGACGGTGCTCTTTGAAGGAAAGGAAGTATGCTTCCATGTGCCCGGCGAGGCGCTGAGCGCCGGCATCGCGGTAATCCACCAGGAGCTAAGCATCGCCAACGACCTGACCGTTGCGGAAAATATCTTTTTGGGCGCGGAACCCAGGATCAACAATGGCCTTTTTTTAGATAGGGCCCGGATGAACGCGGATACCCAAACGCTTTTGGATCAAATGAAGATCACCAACATCAAGCCTACGGACTTGGCCCGGGATCTTACGGTGGCCCAGCAGCAGATGGTGGAGATCGCCAAGGTCGTAAACAAGCGGGCTAAGGTCGTCATTATGGACGAGCCTACCTCATCCCTATCTGAGCATGAGATAAACGCGTTGTTCGAACAGCTGGATAACCTGCGGTGCAACAACGTTACCATAATCTATATTTCGCACCGCATGGCGGAGATCTTCCGCATGTGTGATCGGGCCACCGTGCTTCGCGACGGCTGCAAGGTCATGACCTGCATGGTTAAGGATGCGACCGAAACGCAGATCGTCAACTCCATGGTAGGCCGCGAGGTCAAAGATTATTACAACCGCCGCGCCCACACCCGGGGCAAGGAGATGCTGCGGGTCGAGGGCCTAAGCCGGGATAAAGAATTCCAGGATATATCCTTCACTGCCTACGAAGGGGAGATCCTAGGCTTCTACGGCCTCATCGGCGCGGGCCGTACCGAGGTGATGGAAACCATCTTTGGCGAGCGTATAGCCGATGCGGGCAAGGTGTTCGTGGAGGGCAAGGAAGTTCATTTCAAAAGCCCAAAAGACGCCATTGAGCACCGGGTTGGCCTCGTTACGGAGGATCGCCGCCGCACGGGGCTGATGCTCCAGGCCACGCTTTGCCATAACATTGTGTTGCCCAGCCTGCCTTACCACCACAAAAAATTCGGCTTTCTGGATACCCGCTGGGAAACGGATATCGCCGGCGAGATGACCGATACGCTGCGGGTGAAAACGCCTTCCATCCAAACGGTCATCGCAAACCTTTCCGGCGGCAACCAGCAGAAGGTCATTTTGGCGAAATGGCTCATCGCCAACTCCCGTATCCTCATTCTGGATGAGCCGACACGCGGCATCGATGTAAACGCCAAATCCGAGTTCTATGCACTTATGAATGATTTCGTGGCCCAGGGAGGGTGCATTATCATGGTCTCCTCGGAGCTGCCCGAAATGCTGGGCGTGGCGGATCGGATCATCGTCATGCGCGAAGGCGTGCAGAGCGGCGAGCTAGCCGGTGCGCAAGCCACCGAGCATTCCATCATTCAGCTTGCCAGCATGCAAAGCAACGTATAGCAACATTTCAGAAGGGACGAGATTAAGCTATGGAAAAGGTTAAAAGTTTTGCCACGAGAAACATCATCGTCTTTGTGCTGATCGCTTTGTGCCTGGCCTTCGGCTTGGGCTCCAAGGCTTTCATCAGCCCCCAGAATATCGTCAATCTTACCACGCAGATGGCCATCAACGCCATGTTATCCGCTGGCCTTACATTTGTCATCATTCTAGGCGGCATTGATATTTCCGTCGGCTCCGTGGCGGCCTTGGCCGGCGTTATGGGCGCTTTAATCGCCCGGGCCAACCCCGGGGCCTCCGTATTCACGGCTAGCCTTATCTGGGTGGGCGCGGCCCTGGTAGTGGGCCTGGTATGCGGCGCGTTCAACGGCTTGATGATCGCCAAATTCAAGGTCGTGCCCATGATCGCCACGCTGGCCATGCTGACCATTGCCCGGGGCCTGTGCTTCGTGCTTTCCGGCGGCTCCTCCGTATCCGGCGTCAAGAGCGCCTATTCTTTCCTGGGCGCGGCGCGGCTGCTCAAAACCGTGGATAAGCCCACCGGCTGGATTCCCATCATCACCATTTTCGTGATTATCGTAGTTTTCATCATGCATACGCTGCTCTCCAAAACCGTGTTTGGCCGCCACGTATACGCTACGGGCTCCAATAGGCATGTGGCGCACCTGAGCGGCATCAATACGGAGCGTACCATCTTCTTAGGCCATGTGATTTGCGCCGTCATGGCTGCGCTGGGCGGCGTGCTCAACGCTTCCAAGCTGCAGAACGGCCAGCCCGGCGCCTGCGACGGCTACGAGATGTATGCCATCGCCGCTACCGTGCTGGGCGGCACCAGCCTTTCGGGCGGCAGCGGTTCCGTGGGCAGGGCCATGATCGGCGTGGCCGTCATCGCCGTCATCAACAATGGGATGAACCTGATGCACATCAACTCTTACTGGCAAAAGGTCGTCATTGGCGCGATCATCCTGATGGCGGTTATCTTGGATATGGCCCAAAAGCGGCGCAAAGCATAATGAGAGGCAAAGGCGGCCCGGGCCGCCGGGAGGGCGGGGTATGATTTGGAATACGAGCCGGATGGATTACTTTGCCGCGGATTTTTTCCAGGGCATGGGTTTGACCATGCCGGAGCGTTACCGCCCCCTCATCGCCACGAAAAACGCGGGCGCGATCGTGCGCAGCGATTTTGAGGCGGCGTGCTTCGCCATCATCATCAGCGGCGGCGGCGGCAACGGGCCGCTTTTTCCGGGGTATGTGAGCCGGGGCCTGGCGGACGCGGCCGTGATCGGCGCACCGTTTGCCGCGCCCAATGCCTACACGCTCTATGAAACAGGCAAGCAGCTAGGCCCGGAAAAGGGCGTCCTCTTCCTTTATAATAACTTTGCGGGCGATTATCTTAACAACGATATGGCGGCGGAGTTTTTGCAGATGGATGGCATTGCGGTGGAAAGCGTACTGGTAACGGATGACATCGCTTCCGCCGTGGGGGAAGAGCGCAGCGCGCGCTGCGGCCGGTGCGGCATCGCCTATCTCATCAAAATGGCGGCCAATTGCGCCGAGGCGGGAATGTCCCTAACGGAAACGGCGCAAGCCCTGCGCCGCGCCAACCTGCGCCTGGGCACGCTGAGCGTATATGTGGATTTTCAGAAGAACTGCATTTCCTATGGCGCGGGCTTTTCAGGTGAGGGCGCGGTTTGCTCCGCCTCCCACATGGATATGCCGCTGTGCGCCAAGGAGACCTGCCGCATGCTCCTAGGCGACCTGGAGCCCCAGCCGGGGGAAAGGCTCTATGTGCTGGTGAACCGCCTGCGCAATACCAGCTATGCGGATGGCTATATCTTTGCGAATCTCGTGCATGGTGAACTTGCGCAAAAGTATTCCCTGGCGCAGATGCGTGTGGGGAACTTTTCAAATATCGAGGATGTATACGGCTTTAGCGTAACCATCCTTTGCGCGGATGCGGAGCAGGCCCGGCTGCTGAGCGGCACCTGCTATACGGACGGGTTTATCCTTTAGTATCCTTTTGAATGAGAGAATGGGGGAGCGAAACATGTTTGCGGAAGAACGGCAGCAAAAAATATACGATATCATCAGCAAGGAAAAATCCATGCGCGTTCAGCAACTGAGCAAGCTCCTTAACATTTCCGAGGTAACGGTTCGCCGGGATCTGGAGGAGCTTCACAAGCAGCGAAAAATCGTGCGCACGCACGGCGGCGCCATGGCCTATTACCCGGTGGGAAAAAGCATCAAGGTGCCGGAATTAATGGCGGAGGAGCGTATGCTGCCAGCCAAAAAGGCCATTGCGGCCGCAGCCTATACCTACATCAACGATTATGACACCATCCTGATGGATGGCTCCAGCACGGTTTATGAACTGGCCAAGCTCCTGGCAACCGGCGAAAAGGAGAACCTCATTGTCATTGCCACCTCGCCCCTGGCGATCGTGGCACTATCCGGGCTGAAGAACTGCCGGGTCATTATGCCGGGCGGCGTGGTGAATTTTTCTCACAATACGGTGGAGGGGCATATCACCAGCCGCTTTATCAAGGAAGTGCGGGTGGATAAGTGCTTTGTCGGCATCAACGGCATCGACGAGGGCTTCGGCTATTCCACACCCCGCTTTGAAGACGCGGAGACCAAGGTTTTAGCCATGGCCGCTTCCAACCAATCCTTCATCCTGGCGGATAACACCAAGTTTGGCCGGGTATACCTGGCGCGGGTGGATGCCGTATGCGATTATCTCATTACAGATAGCGCCGCGCGCGAGAGCGACTTCGCCTTCGACTCGCTGGACCCCAAAACCACCGTAGTCTTTGCGGGCGGCGAGGAAAGGAAGGGGGGCTGACGGAATGCGCACCATCCAGGTGGCACAATTGCAGGCCGCCCTGATCGCGGCCGGCGGCCTTATCATCGAGAACGAGCCGCTGCTTACCGAGCTGGATACAGCCATAGGAGATGGAGACCATGGCGTCGGCATGCGCGCGGGTTTTTCCGCCCTGCGCGAGACCCTGAGCCATAACCAATATGAAGATATTTATGCCCTCATGCGGGATGCGGGGCTTGCCCTGGTCAAGACCATGGGCGGCGCTTCTGGGGTCATCTTCGGCACGCTGTTCATCGCCGGTTATGAGGGCGTACGGGGCAGGCAAGATATGGATGCGGATGCGCTGATCGCTTTTTTTGAGGCGGGCGCCGCTTCCATCGCCAAGCGCGGGCGTACCGAGCCCGGCGATAAGACCATGCTGGACGCCCTCTTGCCCGCCGTGGAAGCCATGCGGCAGCGGAGGCTGGAAACGGACGATGCGGGCCTGGTGCTCCGGGCGGCTTACGCGGGGGCGCTCCAAGGCGTGGAAAACACCAAAGCCATGATCTCCCGAAAGGGCCGCTCTAAGAACTTCCGTGAAAAGACCCTGGGATACCCCGACCCGGGCGCGATATCCCTTTCCCTCATTTTCAAAGGCATAAGCGATTCCGTGAACGGCTGAGAGGCCGCGGCGGCACAAAATATTTCAAACAAACATAAAGGAGAGAAAAACAATGAGCCTCGAGAAAGTCAGTGACATCCTGAAAATGGCGGATAGGGCAAAAACCTCAGCCATTGCATTCAATTGCTCTGACTATAACAACATATACGCCGCCATCACGGTGGCGGAGGAGCTCCGCAAGCCCGTAATCATCATGCTCTACCCCGAGCACGCGCAAAAGAACAATTGGTGCAACCCCAAGAGCTTTGCGGAAACGGTAAAATCTATCGCCCGCAATGTTAAGGTTCCCGTGGGCCTGCATCTGGATCATTGCACGGACCCGGCGTATATCCTTGAGGCCATACGCGATGGCTTCTCCTCCGTGATGTATGACGGCTCCATGCTCCCCGTGGAAGAAAACATCGTGCGCACACGCACCGTGGCCGATCAGGCGCACCGGATGGGGGCCGAGGTCGAGGCGGAGCTAGGCCGCGTAGGCTTTGCCGCCACCGTTACGGATCAGAGCGACGAGGATATGTATACCAAACCGGAGGTGGCCGCCGCCTTCTGCGAGCAGGCCCATTGTGACAGCGTGGCCGTGGCGATCGGCAGCGCCCACGGTTTCTACAAAGAAACGCCCAAGCTGGATCTCCAGCGCCTGCGCGAAATCAACGCGGCCACGGAGGTACCCCTGGTTCTCCATGGCGGCAGCGGCATTCCGGATGATCAGCTGGCCATCGCCTTCCGCGAGGGCATCAACAAGTTCAACGTGGGTACGGAGTTTTTCTGGCTCTACGGCCAGACCTTGAAAAAATACTATGCCGATCCGGAGCCGGATTTCTTCCGCACCCCCGAGGTTGTGCAGGCGGCCCTGCTCGATTACCTCCGTCAGAAGATGCAGCTTTGCACCATGACGGTGTAAGCGCGCTGCAAAGCGGTTGTTGCCCGCTCCCCCTTTTGCGGGGCGTTTGAACAAACAAAGCCCGGCGCAGACGCGCCGGGCTTTGCTATATTGTGGTTCGGGCTTTAGCTTTGGTGCGCCGCAGGCCAGGCGGGCAGGAGGGTGGCGTAATAATATTCGTCGATACAATCGCCCACCCGATCCAGCAGAAGCGCCACCGGATCGTTGGCCAGCTCTCCCGTGCGTACCCGGGGGTATTGCATGGGCATATATTGGCTGATGAGGGAGAGTGGCAGCGGCTGCGCGGCAAGGTTTTGCAGCAGGCGGGCCACGGCCTTATCCACCGCGGGCTTGGGCAGGTAGTAGCGGGCCCGGTCGGAGAAGCTGTAGGCCCTGGCGAAGCGGGTGGCATTGCCGTCCCCGTGGTAATGCTTGATCCAATCACCCGGGCTTTGGAGCATCGTATGCTCCAGCACGGCCCTTAGCTCGCTCAGGTGCAGGCCCGTGCCGCCATATATCTCCCTTTCCATGGTTTCCAGGGCAAAGAGCCCTTCCCGCAGGGCAAAGGTGAGGGCCGGGCCGACCTTGAGAATGGCGATACCATCGCGTACCATAGCCCGCAGGCTGGCCGGCGTTTGGTAATCCGTCGAATGCCCCTCAAATATCAGGGGCAGTTCCTTTAGGCAGTCGGTAAGGCCGGCGGCCTTGGCGCTGTCGTAGAGGAAAACATCGCCGTCGCCAAACTCTACGCCGGGCTGCACCACCAGGCCGATTACCCGCTGCCAGGCATCGGTGAGGCCCAGCTCCAAAAAGGCGGCCTGAAAAGCGGCATAGGTAGCCAGGCAATCCGCCGGCTTGGTAACCTCTATGCTCTCCTCCGCCTCCTGCGCGCCGCCGGGGATGGGCACCTCGCTGCCGATGACGTATACGGGGGCAGGGCTGCCGGGGCGCTGGGCCAGCCGCTTGGCGTAGGCCGCCTCCGCGGCCTTGCACAGCCGCGCGCCGCGGGCGGCTATGACGTCGTCCGCCAAGCGCTCGCTACGGCTATCCGACGCTAAGTACATGCTGGTATCCAGATGGATTTTGGTGAAGCCCGCCTCTACAAAGAGCGATACCAGCGCCTCGGCCCGGCGCATGGCCTCCGCCTCGGGCAGGTCCGCCCACGGAAGAGGGCCAAGATGGTCGCCCCCTAGGATGACTTGGCTCTCGGGCAGGTCGTATTGTGCGCAAAGGCGCAGGACGTAGGCATAGAAATCCGCAGGCAGCATGCCCGTGTAGCCGCCATATTGGTTGACCTGGTTGGCTGTGGCCTCGATGAGCACGGGGGTACCATAGCGCTTGGCGCGGACGAGAGCCGCGCGCAGCACATATTCGTTGGCGCTGCAGCAGGAATAAATCCCCGCGGGTATGCCCCGTTTCTGGCTGTCGAGGATGGTCATCAATGGATGCATAGATGAAAACTCCTTATATCAATCAAAAATGGTTTGCACAAGGTCATTGGGCCGCCAGATCGGCCGCGCGCACTTCCTCCATGGTGGGGATGGAAGGCGCCGCGCCCTTGCGGGATACAGAAATCGCCGCCGCCCGGCTGGCCAAATCCAAGGCCGCGCCGATTTCCATGCCCTGCGCGGCGCAGGCGAGGAAAAAGCCCGTAAAGGTATCCCCGGCGCCGGTGGTATCCACGGCCTGCACGCGGTAAGCGCTCTGGAATCGCGTTCCATCCTCACCGGCGTACATGGAGCCTTCCTTGCCCAGCGTGAGCACGACCCGGCAGCCCGGGCTTTTTTGCCGCAGCTTTTGGCAGATGCGGGCGGGTTCCACTTCACCGGTGAGCAGATTCCCTTCGATCTCGTTGAGGATGAGCCAATCCACATTGGCGTAAAGGCTTTCATCCAGGGCAGCGCCCATGCAGGGGGAAGGATTGAAAGCCACCCGCAGGCCGGCTTCCCGGCAGCGGCGGATGGCATAGGCCAGGCTGCTGATCTCATTTTGGAACAGGGCCAGCTCGCCGGGCCGGGCGTCAGCCAGGACGGATTCGATATAGGCCGGGTCTACCATGGCGTTGGCCCCGCCATAGATGATGATGCAGTTTTGCCCGCTCTTTTCATCCACCTGGATGATGGCGTGGCCGGTGGGGGCCTCCGGCTCGATGGCGATGCGGGAGGTATCCACCCCGGCCTGGCGCAGCAGGCTTACCAGCATGTCGCCATCGCGGCCCACCTTGCCCGCATGCAGCACCTCTGCGCCGGCGCGGGCCAGGGCGATGGATTGATTCAGGCCTTTGCCTCCGCAAAAAACGGAGAGGCCGGCGGCGGCGATGGTCTCCCCGCCCTGGACAAAATGCGATACGGAATAAACATGATCGAGGTTTAAGGAGCCGAAGCAGCGTATAGGCATAAGCAAGTCACATCCCAAGGCCGGATAAAGGCTTTCCTTCCTAAATATACTTACAGCGCCATATATAGCACTATGTATATTGTAATGCGCAGGCGCAGGCTTGGCAAGCCCTGGCCCGTCAAAAAGGCCCGCGGCCTTATAAGGCCGCGGGCATAAGCTCACTTGAGCTTTGGAAAGCGCGCACATTGGTGGTCGCACATCATTAACATGGCGCACAAGGGGGCTAGTCTTTTTCCTTATTGGCGGCCTGCTCCGCAAGCTCCAGCACGATCTTGGGCGTATGGTTCTTGAGGATGCGCACACGGATATCGGTTACGATCATCATGAACAGCAGCAGGAAGCCCACATAGCCGTTGATGACGTAAACGATG
>CAZAZI010000023.1:0-11318 GCA_964489575.1 uncultured Oscillospiraceae bacterium
CATGAAGGATGATTGCTACACAAATATTACGTTCCTGCGCGATTTCTTTGACGATCTTGCATTATAAATCGTAAAACTAACCCTCAAAAGCTGGGGTTTGGAATATAAAAAGGCTAAGACGCAACGTCTGCTGCATTCTAGCCTTCATGACATAACTTTATTCTTCAATTATTTGTAATGCCATGTACTACCGAAACACAGATTTCGTATCTGCTTATACACGCTTCTTGCGCGCACACGGTTTTAACAATTATAGCATGTGGCCGGTAGCCGGTCAATTATGGCGCAAAACATTCCTGACATATGCCCAAAATTTTTAATATTGGGGTATAAAACCCGATAATATCCAGCAGACTATTATTGAGGTGATAAGAAATGCAATTAACACAAAAAGAAACATCGTTCCTGAAAGATTTAAAAGAACAGGAGCAGACCTGTGTGGAAAAGTATAATAAGTATGCGGCCGAAGCTCACGATGGCCAGCTTAAGGGTTTATTCACACAGATTGGGCAGGTTGAACAGCAACATTTGGATACAATTAATCAAATCATGGGCGGAACCGTTCCAGCAATGCAGGCGGGAGGAAACAAACAGACGCCCCAGTTGAATTTCACCCCAACTTACAATACAGCGTCCTCAGACCCCAACAAGCAAAGAGACAGTTATCTTTGCACTGATTTATTATCAACCGAAAAACATGTGTCGTCTGTTTATAATACTGCTATCTTTGAGTTTAAGGATACGAACGCAAGGAATGTTCTTAACCATATACAAAAAGAAGAACAACAACACGGTGAGCAGATTTACAACTATATGGCACAAAACGGGATGTATAACTGAAATTTAGTGCCAGTTCAATAGCGGATTAAACAAATGCCCAAAAGTGCAAGCGCTTTTGGGCATCATATTGTTCATTTATATTTTCGCGGTTTCTTTGATGAACACAACAAACGGCCGATCATTATTGACAAATGCCCATAACCACCGTATAATTTAAATGCAAATGCTTCCCACTTGCGGATGGAATTGAAAGGCAGATGATGACGTCAATGAAATTAAAAAGGGTTATGTGTACCGCCTTGGGTTTGATCTTTGCTCTCAGTCTCCTGCTTGTTTCAGGCTGCGGTAGCCAGCAACCATCGAAAACCGGGAATGTAAAAACTGTTATCGCGGTAACGATCCTGCCGCAAAAGGCTCTCGTAGAAGCGGTATGCGGAGATTTGGCGGAAGTGGTTACGATTGTACCTCCAGGCAACAGCCCCGGCAATTACGAGCCTACACCAAAGGAGATGGAGAACTTCGGCAGGGCCTCCGTCTACTTCACGATAGGCGTACCTACGGAAAAGGCCAACATACTGCCAAAAGCAGAGGATATGGAAATCGTGGACCTGCCGGTTAAGGTTGCGGAAGTCTATCCCGATAGGGAGTTCAGCCCCGGAAAGCGGGACCCGCACATCTGGCTCTCCCCCAGACGGGCAAAGGTAATGGTTAAAGTGATCGCAGAAACTATGGTCGACCTCGACTCTGAGCACGCGCAGACATATCAGGATAATGCGGAGACGTTCATGAAAGAGCTTGACCGCGTTGACGCTGAAATTACGGAAACCTTTGCTGCGATTCATAATAAGACATTCATCGTCTTCCATCCGGCCTACGGATATTTTGCGGACGATTACGGACTCCAGATGTATGCACTTGAGGAGGATGGTAAGGAAGCCACACCGCAGCATTTACAGGACATGATTGACCTTGCCAAAGCAGGAAATATTGAAGCTATCTTCTCCCAAGCCGAGATCGACAGCAAACAGCCCGATGCGTTTGCTGAAGAAATCGACGGAGAAAAAGTCATTCTTGAGCCTTTGTCGGATGATTATATTGCAAACCTCGAACGTATGACCGAAGCGATAAGTGGAGTTATGAAATGAGCGGAGAGTACGCCGTACATATAGAAAACTTGTCGGTCCATTACGGACATACGCCCGCGATCATGGGTGTCTGTCTGAACGTGTCAGACGGAGAATACCTGGGTATCATAGGGCCAAACGGCGGAGGGAAATCCACCCTTCTGAAAGCCATTTTAGGACTTATTCCCGTCTCATCCGGAAACATCAGCATCTATGGGGGCAATGCGCATAAAAACAGGTCCCTTGTCGGATATGTCCCCCAGTTTGCTTTATTAAACCGGAAATTTCCCATCAGCTTGTTTGAGGTTGTTTTAACAGGACACTTAAAGCAGGGGATAGCTCCTTTTTTTAGATATTCCTCAAAAGATAATGAGTCTGTGTATACGTTGCTTGAAAAAGTTGGGATCACGGACCTTGCAAATCGGCAGATTTCGGAGCTGTCGGGAGGAGAATTTCAAAAAATGCTCATTGCAAGGGCGCTTGCCACAAATCCCAAGCTTTTGCTTTTAGATGAACCGACCGCCAGCGTGGACGCCGCCTCCCGCGACCAGATCTACAGCCTGCTTGCGGAGCTGAACAAAAATATGACTATTATTCTGGTCACACACGACCTGCTGGCCGTATCTTCACAGGTTAACCGTCTGGCATGCCTTAATGGACAGCTTGTATATCACGGGGAGCCTGAGCTTACCGAAAAGGTCGTAAACAACCTCTATGGCTGTCCTGTTGACCTGATCGCCCATGGAGTGCCTCATAGGGTTCTCAGGGATCACGAGGAGGAAAAGGCCAATGATTAATGCACTTCTTGAATATCAGTTCCTACAGAATGCTTTCCTTTCAGGCATACTCGCCAGCATTGTCTGCGGCATGATCGGAGTCATTATTGTTGAAAAAAAGTTGGTCATGATGAGCGGTGGCATCGCGCACACCTCTTACGGCGGTGTAGGTCTGGGCTACCTGATGGGCTTTGAGCCTATCATTGGTGCGTTTTTGTTTTCCATATGCGCGGCGCTTGGAATCGGATACATAAAAAGAAAAGGCGGCACGCACTCGGATGTTGTGATTGGTTTGTTTTGGTCGCTCGGGATGGCTTTGGGCATCTTATTTATTTTTCTCATGCCCGGATATCCCCCTGACATAAGCTCCTATCTTTTCGGCAGTATTTTATCTGTTACACGCGCCGACCTTTATTTAATGATCTGCCTGACGGCCATCATAATGTTCATTATCGTCGCTTTATTCAATGACTGGAAAGCCTATCTGTTTGACGAGGAATTCGCCACGATCAGAGGCATTAAAACTACATTTTTGGAGTATCTGCTTTTAGTTCTGATTGCAATGACAGTGGTGGTTTTAATCCGGGTCGTAGGCATAATTCTTGTGCTCGCCTTGCTTACGGCCCCTGCGGCTACAGCGGGGATGCTCACATCAAATCTCAAAAAGCGCATGATCTATTCGGTGATGCTTGGGATGATTTTCTGTATATCGGGTTTGTGGATATCTTATGATATAAATATCGCATCCGGAGCCGCAATTGTAATCCTGTCAGTTATATTCTATTTTTTGGTATACATGATACGTGCTATCCGTAGGCATTTGGAACGAAGAAAGATTACCACTGAAAATGAGCGACGTAGTAACCGGCAGAAAGGAGCGTGACACAAACATATGGATATTGTGGATGACTTAAGGCGAAATGGACTGAGAAACACAAAATGCCGCACTGCCATACTTGACATTCTTGAGCAAAGTGATCAGCCTGTCGCAGCCGACAGGCTGTTCCGCGAATTAAATGAAAAAGATATCACGATGAGCTTTTCAACCGTTTACAGGACGCTTGAAGCTCTGACGGACAAAAAACTGGTTACAAAGCTTATTATCGCTGGCGAAGACAAAGCACTTTTTGAATACAATCGGATGGGACACAGGCATTATTTGATATGCTTAGGTTGTAAAAGAATCTTGGCCATTGAACATTGTCCACTGGAAGGCTATGAAGAAACCTTGAAAAAAGAAACGGATTATGTGATCTCCGGACACAAGCTCAATATCTACGGCTACTGTCCCGATTGCCAGAAAAACGAATAGTCATTTGATAACAATGCTATCATGCGCCTTTTCAACCAATATTCCATCTGGTGTTATGATTATTATTGACGTATGCCCATAATAAGAGTATGATAAATTATAGCCAATATATCTGCTTGCAGCTAATCTGCGCGGGGATATAGGGTTTTCGTGTTTACCTAACCGCAAGGTGCTTCCGAGCGGGAAGGCGCGCATAAAGGCATATGTGTGTTTTTTGTTTGCCGTTCTGCTGCCCTTTCCGTAATTATGCGGGAAGGGAGCTTTTGATTTAAGGAGGAAGAATGCATTGCAAAAAAAGATTGGAATCATCGGGATCGTTATTGATGATCTTTCCTGCACGGAAAACATCAACGTTGTTTTACATGACTATGCGGCGTTAATTGTCGGACGGATAGGTATCCCCTATCGGGAGAGGGGCGTGTCGGTCATTTCGCTGATCGTGGATGGAAGCAATGATGATATCAGCGCTATGACCGGGAAGCTGGGGAGGATCAACGGCGCGTCGGTTAAGTCCATGATTACGAAGGGTAATCAATAATGTGAAAGGAAGCGTAGATATGAATTTTCTGGAGAAATACAAAAAAGAATTCGAGGAATATGATAAACTTGACCATGATTTTATCGATGACGATAAGATATGGGCGCAGCTCAACAAATGGGAAAACCCATCCAAGCAAGATGTGCGACGCGTGCTGAAAAAGGCAGAGCAGTGTGTGCGACTGGAGCCGGGGGAAACCGCCATACTGATCCAAAACCGGGATGAAGGCACCATACAGGAGATGTACGAATTGGCGCACCAGCTCAAAGAGGGGGTCTACGGGGATCGCATCGTATTCTTCGCGCCGCTGTATATCAGCGATGAATGTGCAAACAATTGCCTCTATTGCGGCTTCCGGTCCAGCAACAAGGCGATCCAGCGTAAAACCCTCACGATGGACGAGATCGAACAGGAAGTTCGAATTATGATCGGAGAGGGTCAGAAGCGCACCGTGCTCGTTTACGGGGAGTCACCTAAAACGGAAGTTGATTTTATGTGCGAGACAATCAAGAAGGTGTACAGCGTCAAAACCGAACATGGGGAGATTCGCCGTGCTAACATCAACTGCGCACCACTCACCGTCGATGAACTGAAAAAACTCAAGGATGTCGGCATCGGCACATTCCAGGTCTTTCAGGAAACCTACCATCATGATACATATCGCAGGGTGCAGCCGCAAGGAACGATCAAAGGACATTATCGCTGGCGGCTTTATTGCATGGATAGAGCCCAGCAGGCAGGTGTTGATGACAACGGGTTAGGCGTTTTGTTCGGGTTATATGATTGGCGTTTTGAGGTGATGGGACTTTTATATCATACTATCCATTTGGAGGAAACATTCAATGGCGTGGGGCCTCATACAATCTCCTTCCCCCGTATTACCCCCGCAACTGGCACGCCCTTTTCCGAGCATCCCGAATACGCAGTCAGTGACGCGGATTTTAAGAAGCTGGTCGCAGTCCTACGTCTTTCCGTACCATACACCGGTATGATCTGCACCGCACGTGAACCAAGTAGGGTGCGCAAGGAAGTTATCCCCTTCGGCGTATCGCAGATCGATGCCGGCACGCGCATCGGCGTTGGGGCCTATGTAAAATCCGAGAGTGCAAACGCATTGCCGGAGCACGAGCAGTTTTCCATTGGCGACGACCGTTCTTTGGACGGGGTGGTCAAGGAAATCTGTGACATGGGCTTTATCCCCTCTTTTTGTACGGCGTGCTACCGCGCTGGTCGCACAGGCGAGCAATTCATGAAGGTCGCCAAATCCAGGTTCGTGCACAACTATTGCATCCCGAATGCCATTTTCACGCTCAAGGAATATTTACTGGACTATGCTTCGGATGAAACAAGACAAAAAGGCGAGGAAATTCTCAGAAGCCATATGGAGCAGTTTAAGGGCGAACCGGTTTACAGCAAACTGCTTGAGAACCTGAGCAGGATAGAAAACGGCGAGCGCGATCTGCGCTTGTAGGAGCTGCCTATGAAGTTGAGTCTGAATAACACGGGGGATTTCTCGCAATGGTTGAATTGTGCCGACAAAAAAGAGCTTTGCTATGCTATACGGTATTTCTGCGAGGATGCGGACGCGGAGGAACAATCTGCATTGCGCTTGTCCGCTAACAGGCTCCAGCAGAAGTATTACGGGAAAAGAATCTATTTCCGCGGCCTGCTTGAGTTTTCAAGCTGCTGCAAAAATAACTGCTACTACTGCGGCCTGCGTAAAAGCAACGGGAGCGCGACACGATACCGTCTGACTGGGAAGGAGATTCTCGATTGCTGCCAGGCGGGCTATCTGCTGGGCTTTCGCACCTTCGTACTGCAAAGCGGCGAGGACAGGTACTTTACCGATGCGCGGTTGTGCTGCATTGTGTCCGCAATCAAAGAACGGTTCCCCGACTGCGCCGTGACCCTTTCTGTTGGCGAACGCAGCCGGGAATCCTATCAGGCGCTGTTTGCCTCGGGGGCTGACCGCTACCTGCTGCGCCATGAGACGGCTGACGAGGAACACTATGGGAAGCTTCATCCCAAGGAACTGAGCCTGCAAAACCGCAAGCGATGCTTATATACGCTAAAAGATATCGGATATCAGGTTGGAGCCGGTTTTATGGTGGATTCTCCGTATCAGACCTATGAAACGTTGGCGGAAGATTTCCTTTTTCTGCGGGAGCTGGAGCCCCATATGATCGGTATTGGCCCGTTTATCCCGCATAAGGACACAAGATTCGCCAGGTTTTATCATCCTTCCTCCCAACATACACTGATTCTGCTGTCGCTGATCCGGATCATGCTGCCAAAAGTGCTGTTGCCGGCCACGACTGCACTCAGCACCGTCGATCCGTTAGGGCGTGAAAAGGGATTAAAGGCCGGCGCGAATGTTGTCATGCCCAACCTTTCCCCCGCCGCACACCGTAAAGACTATGCGATATATGACAACAAAGTCTATACCGGGGAAGAAGCTGCGGAAGGCCTGTCCTGCCTTTCGCATCAAATCGCGTCGGCAGGCTTTACCCCCGATTTCTCTCGGGGAGACTATATAGATTTACAAAAAGAAGGCAGCCCACAATAAGGGCGAAATACGATATATGCAATGCCGTTTAATTGCGACGCATACTTATGACATGCACAAGGTGCGTGATGCAGAATCTAACATTTATAGGAAGAAACGCCGATTCTGCAAACGACCCAGCAGGGCATACGGAAAGGAAAAAAATGTCTGATTTAAATACGACCCCAAGGGCAAGCCGTTTTACCATCGGGCTTTTTGGCAGGAGAAATGTCGGAAAATCCTCCCTAATAAACGCTCTAACAGGCCAAAACATAGCCGTCACCTCCGAAATAGCGGGAACAACGACCGATCCTGTTTATAAGACAATGGAACTTCTACCGGTAGGGCCAGTTGTGTTTATTGATACGGCCGGACTTGACGATACGGGTGAGCTTGGAAAACTCAGGATTGAGAAAACTTATGAGGTGCTGCGGAAATGCAACCTTGCAATAGTCGTGACCGACGTGGAATCCGGGCTTACCGCATTTGAAACGGAATTTATTCAGCAACTCATGCAGCGGAAGATTCCATGCATCTGTGTGCTTAATCAATGCGATAAGCACATGCCCGCCCCCGAGGAGCTCGATGAAATCAAGCGGACAGTCAAAATTTCGTTGGTGTGTGCAAGTGCACGCAGCGGTTTAGGAATCGACGAAATCAAGGGACAGATCGTTGACAACTCAAACTACGAGGACACCGAACCTGAGCTGGTCGGCGATCTGATCCATGCGGGCGACATCGCTGTTTTGGTAACGCCCATTGACAAGGCGGCTCCCAAGGGGCGATTAATTCTTCCGCAGCAACAGACGATTCGCGACATTATTGAATGTAACGCCATTGCAGTCATTACTAAGGAACATGAACTCAAGTTGACGCTGGAGCGCCTGACTGTACCCCCCGCCATCGTGATCACTGATTCACAAGCCTTTCATAAGGTATCCGCTGATACGCCTTCCGAGATTCCGCTAACTTCGTTTTCTATTCTATTTGCGCGCCAAAAAGCAGATCTTGCGGAAATGGTGCGGGGCATCAAACGAATTGAGAGTTTGGCATCAGATGACAAGGTGTTAATTGTAGAGGGCTGCACGCACCATCTTCAATCTGATGACATCGGTTCGGTAAAAATCCCGCGTTGGATTCGCCAGATAGCAGGCGAAGATATCCAATTTGAATGGGCAAGAGGTGCCTGTTATCCCGGAGATATTTCGAACTACGCGGTTATCGTCCATTGCGGGGGCTGTATGCTTAATCGGAGGGAAATGCAGTATCGTGTTGAAAAGGCGCGGGAACAAGGCGTATCCATCACCAATTACGGTGTGCTCATCGCCTATGTGATGGGGATACTCCCGAGGGCCATTAAGCCTTTCCCCGCCGCGAGCATGGTCCTGGATGAGGTCGATCTTAAAGACTAAGACAATTATTTATAATGCAAAGAGAGAATTTATTGTCTTATTTAGGGTGCTTAAAAGCCTGTTTCCTATCAGTGAAAACAGGCTTTTTATATGGCCGAAAAAAAGGTGATATGTACGTTTTAGTATCGTTAACGCGCTCTTCCGTCTTGCTAAACCCTTACGAAAGGGCGTTAATTTACGATCCCTCTATCGTGATAACAGAGACGGGACAGTTATCCCGCGCTTCTGCCGCCGCGTCTTTCGCAGACTCAGGAATAGGATCTGCGCAAACCTCCGCAAGCCCATCGTCAGCCATCCGAAATACTTGCGGGCAAATGGATGCGCATAACCCGCAGGAAATGCAGTTCTCTCTATCGATCATTGCTTTCATAATTTTGGCTCTTTTCTTACATCAGGTATTCATGAACAGCTTGATGTCATCGTCCACTGTCCCGATGCCAGCGATTCCAAATTTTTCAACCAACACTTTGGCAACGTTGGGCGACAGGAAACCCGGCAGCGTGGGGCCAAGATGGATGTTCTTCACGCCCAAATACAGCAGCGCTAGGAGTACAATGACGGCCTTCTGCTCATACCAGGCGATATTGAATGCGATCGGTAGCTTGTTGATATCATCAAGGCCAAACGCTTCCTTAAGCTTCAAAGCAATGACCGCTAAAGAGTAGGAATCGTTGCACTGCCCGGCGTCCAGAACTCTCGGAATACCGCCAATGTCGCCCAGCTTGAGCTTATTATAGCGGTACTTCGCGCAGCCTGCCGTGAGGATCACAGTATCTCTCGGCAGCTTTTCGGCGAACTCGGTATAGTATTCCCTGGATTTCATGCGTCCATCGCAGCCAGCCATGACGAAGAACTTCTTAATCGCTCCGGATTTGACGGCATCCACAACCTTGTCCGCCAGAGCCATTACCTGATTGTGGGCAAAACCACCTACGATGCTGCCTGTTTCAATTTCCTCCGGTGCGGGAAGTGTCTTAGCAAGCGCGATAATTTCTGAAAAATCTTTTTTGCCATTTTCGTCGGCTTTAATATGCTTACAGCCAGGATAGCCTGTGGAACCCGTGGTAAAGATTCTGCTTCGGACCTCTTCGCTTCTGGGCGGGACGATGCAGTTGGTGGTAAAGAGAATGGGTCCATGGAAAGATACAAATTCGTCAAGCTGCTTCCACCACGCGTTGCCGTAATTGCCGACAAAATGATCGTATTTCCTGAAAGCCGGATAGTAATGGGCAGGAAGCATCTCGCTATGGGTGTAAACATCGACGCCCGTGTCCTTTGTCTGCTCCAGCAATTGTTCCAGGTCGGTCAGGTCGTGGCCGGAAATAAGGATTGCAGGATTTTTGCGCACGCCGATATTGACCTCGGTGATCTCGGGATTTCCGAATCTCGATGTATGCGCTTCGTCCAGAAGGGCCATGACCTTAACGCCGTATTCGCCGGTCTTGAGCGTCAGCGCTACAAGATCGTCGGCTGTAAGGGAATCGTCCAGCGTTGCCGCCAGCGCCTCGTAGATAAACGCATTGACGGACAAATCCTGCTTGCCAATATTCTTAGCGTGTTCCGCGTAGGCCGCCATGCCTTTTAGTCCGTATATAATCATCTCACGGAGGGAACGTACATCTTCGTTCTCGGTTGCCAGCACACCCACGGAGGCGGCTTTTTCCAGCATGGACTCTCGGGAATCTATCATAAAGGTAGCGGCGTCATGCAGAGTGTCTGCTGCAACAGATTTCCTAAGCCCGTCTCTCAATGCGATCGTTTTTTTGACCTGAGTCTCAATGCTCTCATTGTCAAAATTCGCGTTGGTGATGGTCATGAAAAGGCTACTCAAGACTTCATAATTCGTCATATCAAGATTATGAATATCAACCTTTCCCTTCATAATAATATTCGAGATACCTTTTAAGATATAAATCAGGAGATCCTGAAGCTTTGCGACTTCCTCATTCTTTCCGCAAACCCCTTTAATCGTACAGCCTTTGTTTTTGGCTGTCTCCTGACACTGATAACAAAACATACTCATTTATTTTTCCTCCTATATCTTTTTTACAATTTGGCGATTATTTTCCCAAAGTCAACTGCCGCCCTCTGTGCGTCATCATCCGGATTCCATTGGTTTCTATAGCCCTCCGACACCATCTTAAATCCTGCGTTTTTCATCAACTCGTTCATCACTTTTACCGATTCTCCACTCCAGCCGTAACAACCGAATGCCGCCGCTTTTTTCCCCTTGAATTTCAGTTCCTTCATAAGATGGATAAACCCCGCCACCGTATGCAGAATACTATTCGCGATGGTCGGCGAACCGATAACAACGGTTTTGGATTTAAATACCTCGGTAATCAGATCGTTTTCGTCACTCTTGGAAAGATTATAGACCCTAACAACCGCATCAGGATCGGCCAGCCTAATTCCCTCCGCTATTTTTTCAGCGAGCAGCTTGGTGCCATTCCACATGGTGTCATAGATCATAACAATTTGATTCTCCTGATAATCATTTGACCACTGCGCGTATTTCTCAATGATCTGCATGGGGTTGCCCCGCCAAATGACCCCATGACTTGTCGCGATCATCTCAATGGGAAGATTCAGCGCAATGACTTCGTCCAATTTTTTACTTAAGATGGAGCTGAACGGGGTTAGGATATTCGCATAATACTTGATAGACTCATTGAATAGATCACACTGGTCAACCTGATCGTTAAACAGCCGCTCTGTGGCTAAATGTTGTCCGAAAGCATCGTTGCTGAACAGAATATTATCCTGGGTCAAATATGCCGCCATGCTGTCCGGCCAATGAAGCATTTTCATTTCGACAAAAATGAGCTCTT
>CAZAZI010000024.1:0-11007 GCA_964489575.1 uncultured Oscillospiraceae bacterium
CCTCAACGCCAATAAGGAGACCGACGCCCGCTTCATGTGGCCGGCCCTGATGAACCTCTACGCCCCCATGAACCAGGCCGTGATCCAGGTGCTCAAGGGCGAAGCTACCCCGCAGGCTGCCGCCGATAGCGTAGCGGCCCTGCTGCCCTAAAACGAACCAACGGGCGGGGAGAGCGGCGCGCCGCTCTCCCTGCGCCCCTTTTATGCAGGCGGGCTTTGCTCCGCCACAGCTTTAATAGAGAGGTGACGACAATTGAATGCGCCTGCTGCAAGGATTGGGGGCAAATCCCCCCTGCGGCGGCTGGAGCCCAAGGCCGGTTACTGGGCCTGGTATCTGCTGCCCGCCCTCGCCTTTTACGTGGTTTTTATGGCTTACCCGTTGCTGGATTCCATCCGCCTAAGCCTATATACGGGCAATGTGGGCGGCAGGGCCTTTGTAGGGTTTGAAAACTACCTGCGCCTTTTTACGGACCCGGAGCTTTCCCTCCGCTTTGGCAATGCCTTCAAAAACACTGCCGTCTTTTTTGTGATCCACATGCTGGTGCAGAATGTGCTGGGCATCATCTTCGCCGTGCTGCTGACCAACCCGCACATGCGGGGTCGCAAGCTGTACCAAACCATCATCTTTGTGCCCACGACCTTTGCCGTGCTGGTAACGGGTTATTTATGGAAGCTGCTGCTCAACCCGGTGTGGGCGAAGCCCTTCCTCGCAAGCCTCGGCTTGCAGGCCTTGGCCAGGCCCTGGCTGGGCACGGAAAGCACGGCGCTGATCTTTGTGGCCCTGGTCTCCTGCTGGCAATGGATGGGCATACCCACGATGATGTTTGTGGCCGCCCTGCGCAACATCAGCGAGGATATATATGAGGCGGCGGATATTGACGGCGCTTCGCCCTGGCAGGTTTTCTGGCGCATTAAGCTGCCGCTTTTGAAGCCCATTATCGGCATGATCACCATCCTCACCTTTGTCAATAACTTCAACGCCTTCGATATCGTCTACGCCATGGAAAACGCCAATGGCGCGCCGGGCTACGCCACGGATTTGATCGGCACGCTGTTTTACCGCCTGGGCATCGCCGGGCAGCATCCCATCGGCATACCGGATCCCGGCATGGGCGCGGCGGTGGCTACCCTCATGTTTATCATGCTGGCCGCCGTATCCTTCCTGATCCTTAGAAAAACGCAAACAAAGGAGTGAGCAAAATGAAAAGGCCCCACTCTCTTAAATTACAGCGGATGAGCCTTGGCTCCCACGCCGTGCTGATCATCTGGTCCGCCATTGTGGTGTTCCCGCTCTATATCATGGTCATCAATTCCTTTAAGGACAGGCTGAGCATTTACCAAAATACCTTCGGCCTGCCCGAGGTGTGGAATTTCTCCAATTATACCGATGTGCTCAAAAGCGGCGATTTCATGCGCTATTTCCTCAATAGCTTCATCGCCGTTACCATATCCCTAGCCCTGGTGATGCTGCTGGGTACGCTGGCCTCCTATGCCCTGGCCCAATGGCGGGGCAGGTGGTCCACGGCCCTGCATTTCTTCTTCATGGCCGGTATGATGATGCCCATCAAGATCGCCTCCATCAAGCTGCTGGAGCTGGTGCGGGCCCTGAACCTGCTCAATTCCATCTGGGCGCTGGTGCCCATTTACGTGGCCATGGGCCTGCCCATCGCCGTGTTCGTGCTCACCGAGTTTATCCGCCAGATACCCAAGGAATTGATGGAGGCCGCCCTGATCGACGGTTGCGGCCGGCTGGGTATATTGGGCCGCATCATTGCGCCGCTTTTGCGGCCGGCCCTGGCCACCGTGGCCATCTATAACCTGGTGCCCTTCTGGAACGACCTGTGGTTCCCGCTGGTTTTCATCTCCGATGAAAAATCCAAAACTCTGCTCTTGGGCGTAACCCGCCTCTTTGGCCAATACCAAACGGATTGGTCCAAGGTGCTGGCCGTGCTCACCCTTTCCTCGCTGCCCGTTCTGATCCTTTACCTGCTCTTTAGCAAGCAGTTCATCAAGGGTATGACCTCCGGGGCCGTTAAGGGATAGGGCTTTATGAAGAAAATCCTTTTGGAAGCCTGCTGCGGGGGTGTGGCGGATGTTTTTGCCGCCAAACCCGCCGGGGCGGAGAGGGCCGAGCTAAGCGCGGCCCTGGAGCTGGGCGGGTTGACCCCCAGCTTGGGCGCCATGAAACTGGCCGCAAAGGCCGGTTTGCCGATCATCGCTATGGTGCGCCCCAAAGGCGGCGGATTCTGTTATAATGAATATGAGTTTCAAACCATGTGCCGGGATGCCGAGGCGCTGCTTTCCGCCGGCGCGGCGGGCGTTGCCTTTGGCATTTTGCTGGCGGATGGCCGGGTGGATGAAAAGCGCTGCGCCGCGCTTTTGCGCCATATTGGGGATCAACAGAGCGTATTCCACCGCGCCTTCGACGTAACGCCGGATTGGCGCGCGGCGATGGATAGCCTCTGTGGCCTCGGCTTCACCCGCGTTCTCTCCAGCGGCCAGGCCCCGAGCGCTTTGGAAGGTATGCAAACCCTGGCGCATATGGTAGAATATGCCGGTGGGCGCATCGAGATATTGCCCGGCGGCGGCATCCGGGCGCATAATGCGGCCGAGCTGATCCGCCAAACCGGCTGCGATCAACTGCACGCCTCCCTATCCGCCGCCTGCGCCGATCCATCCATACCCGAAAATTCGGCCATCCATTTCGGCGCCCGCGGCCTTTCGGCCGAGAACCTCTGCGCCCGCCTGGATGCGGCGGGCTTTAAGACCATGGTGAATCTGCTGCAAACGGAGATATCGTAATGCGATATGCGATCGGAATCGATTTAGGCGGCACCAACATCGCCGCGGGCCTGGTAGACGAGGGCTACCGCATCGTGGCGCGCCGCAGCGTAAAAACCAACCCGCCCCGCAGCGCCGAGGCGCTTTGTCAGGATATGGCGGGCCTTTGCGCGGGCCTGGCCGCGCAGGCCGGCCTTGCTTTGCGGGATATATCCGGCGTGGGCGTTGGCACGGCGGGCATCGTTTGGAACGGGGAGATCGAAACAGCCAGCAACCTGGGCCTGCGCCACGCGCCTATCGCCCGGCTTTTGCACGGCCTTACCGGCTTGCCCGTTTATCTGGAGAACGACGCCAAAGCCGCCGTTTTTGGCGAATACATCGCAGGCAGCGGGTCCGCCTGCCATTCCATGGTGCTGATGACCATCGGCACGGGCATCGGCACGGGCGTGGTGCTGGAGGGCAGGATATACGCCGGCTTCAACGGCGCGGCCGCGGAGCTGGGCCACACGATATTGGTGCCGGCGGGCAGGCCCTGTTCCTGCTCCAAGCAAGGCTGCTTCGAGACGTACTGCTCGGCCACTGGCCTGGCCGTGAGCGCCAGAGAGGCCATGGCGGCGCACCCCGAGAGCAAGCTGTGGGCCCTGTGCGGGGGCGAGGCGGCCAGGGTGCGGGCGCAAACGGTCTTTATCGCCAAGGAGACGGGGGATGCTACTGCGGCTGCCGTGCTCGAGCAATACCTTGATTATCTGGCCATTGGCGTGGCCAATACAATTAACCTTTTGCAGCCGGAGATCTTTTGCATCGGCGGCGGGGTATCCATGCAGGGGGACGCCCTGCTTTTGCCCCTAAGGCAACGGGTGGAAGCGCTTTCCTTTGCGGGCAGCAACGGCCTGCGCACCCGGCTGGTGTTGGCCAGCCTGGGCAATGACGCGGGCATCATCGGCGCGGCCATGCTGGGGATAATGGGTCAAAGGCCGGCTGGGGCGGCGGTGGAAGCCTGCCCGGCCGGAAATTATATGGATAAGGAGAAAGTACTATGAGGATCTACTGCGCCAAAGATTATGAGGGAATGAGCCGCCGCGCGGCCAATATTATCGCCGCCCATGTGGTTGTCGACCCGGCTTGCGTGCTGGGGCTGGCCACAGGCTCTACGCCCATAGGCGCTTACCAAGAGCTGAGCCGCCGCTGCGCACAAGGGGATTTGAGCTTTAGCCGGGTGTGCACGGTCAACCTTGATGAATATGTGGGCCTGGGGCCGGAGCATCCCCAGGGCTATCGCTATTTTATGCAGAAGAATCTATTCGGCCAGATCGATATCCCGCCCGCCAATACCCACTTACCTGATGGCCTCGCCCCGGATGCGGATGCAGAATGCAGCCGCTACGACCGGCTGATCCGGGAGCTGGGCGGCATCGATTTGCAGCTTTTGGGCATCGGCCACAACGGGCACATCGGCTTCAACGAGCCGGATCAGGCCTTCGCGCTGGAAACGCATCATGTGCGGCTGACGCAAAGCACCATCGAGGCCAACGCCCGCTTCTTTGCCACTGAAGCCGAAGTGCCGCGCGCCGCCTACACCATGGGCATCAAAACCATCATGCAGGCCCGTGCCATCCTGGTGGTAGTCAGCGGGGCGGAAAAGGCGGAAATTGCATACCGAGCCTTTTTAGGCCCCGTAACGCCGCAAGTGCCGGCCTCGATTTTGCAGCTGCACCCGGATGTGACCCTTTGCGGCGATCTGGCGGCCCTTTCCAAGCTGATAGAAGCGGGGGCGGAAGTGTGCGGATAAACGGCGCGAAGGTCTTTGACCTGGCGCGGGGCTTTATAGAACGGCCCCTAAATATCGCGGGCGGCCGCATCGCGGAAGCGGGGGAAGGCCCCGCCTATCAGGCCGCGGGCTGCACCATCATCCCCGGTTTGATCGACCTGCATTTTCACGGCTGCATGGGCGCGGATTTCAGCGACGGAAGCCAGCAGGGACTAAGGGCCATCGCCGCCTACCAGCTATCCCGGGGCATAACGCAGATTTGTCCGGCCGGCATGACGCTTCCTGAGGCGGAATTGATCGAGATGTGCCGCGCCGCAGCGGCCTATCGCAGGGAGGACCCGCCCGGGGCCAAGCTTTGCGGCATCCACCTGGAAGGCCCCTTCTTGAGCGCGGCTAAGAAGGGCGCGCAGCGGGGGGATTGGCTGCATCTGCCCGATTGGGCGCTGATCGAGCGCCTGCAAGCGGAAAGCGAGGGGCTTTGCAAGCTGGTTTCCCTGGCCCCGGAGCTGCCGGGCGCGCTGGAGTTTATCGCCAAGGCCCAGGATCATATCCGCGTATCCCTGGCCCACACCGAGGCGGATTACGATACGGCCCTGGCGGCATTTAAGGCCGGAGCCAGCCATGTGACCCACCTTTTCAACGCCATGCTCCCCTTTGCCCACCGGGCGCCGGGGGTGGTGGGCGCTGCGGCGGATTCGCCAAACTGCATGGTGGAGCTGATCGCGGACGGCGTGCATCTGCACCCGGCCATGGTGCGGGCCGTCTTCAAGATATTCGGCCCGGAGCGGGTGATCCTGGTGAGCGACAGCATGCGCGCAACGGGCATGCCGGATGGGGCGTATACCCTAGGCGGCCAGGCCGTGCGGGTGCGGGGCAATCAATCCCTGCTGCCGGATGGCACGCTGGCCGGCTCTGTAACCGATCTGATGGGCTGCATGCTTTGCGCCGTATCCATGGGCATCCCCCTGGAAACCGCCGTGCGCTGCGCCTCGTATAACCCGGCCAGGGCGCTGGGCCTAGACGACAAGGCGGGTTCACTGGAGGGCGGCAAGCAGGCCGATCTGGTAGCGCTGGATCAAAACCTGCAAATCAAGGCCGTGATCCAGGCGGGCCGGTTCGTTTGCGGGGAATTGCCCCTTGCCTAACGCGTTGCCTAAACCCGACAGAAGCCGCTCAAGGGCGGCTTTTTGCGAGTGAGCGGGCGGCATTTGTTTCTTGTCAGGAATTGGCGGATATCGTATAATTAATATCAAATGAAAAATGGCATATCATGCGTGCGCTAAAGGAATCAAGAACGGCCAATCCTTGCGGAACGTAGGCGTGCAAGAACCGAAAGGCGGAAGATGAACGGGGTAATAGGGGACAGCTTTTTAGACATGCTGAATACGATATGGAGCAACCTCCCCGTGTATTTCCTGCTGGCCGCCGTTTGCGTTTTGGCGCTCGTGTTCCATCGCCGGGCGAGGGGCGCGGACAATATGCGCGCCATGCTTTATACGGATGGGCTTACGGGCTACGCGAGCTATAAGGCCCTATGCGAGGCGGCGCCCAGGCTTCTTAGCAAGGCGCCGGCCCGCTATGCCTTGGTGTATATCGATATGCACCAATTCAAATATATTAACGATACCCTGGGCTATGCGGCGGGGGATGAGATCCTTATCGCCATCTCCCATACGCTGGCCGCCTTTATTGGGCCGGATGAGCGCTTTGCTCGGGTTTATGCGGATAAATTCGTGTTGCTGCTTAAAAGCGCGGAGCAGGAAGCGCTCCTGCGCCGCCTGGAGGCGCTTTCCGGCCAATTGCGCAAGCTGCGCGGCGGCAAATTCGCCGGCGTCAACTTCGTTTTCCGCTGCGGCGTTTATAGGCTGGGCGAGGAGGATAGCGATATCGACATGGCCTATGACCGGGCGAACTATGCCAAGGGCGCCGCACAAAACAGCTTTTCCACCACCTTCGTGTTTTACGACGAGCTGATCCGCAACCGCATCATGGGCGAAAAGTGGCTGGAAAGCAACATGCAGCCCGCCCTGCAGAAGGGGGAGTTCATCCCCTATTACCAGCCTAAAGTGAATGTGATCACGGGCTCTGTGGTGGGCGCGGAGGCCCTGGCCCGCTGGAACCATCCCGAGCGGGGCCTGTTGCTGCCCGCGGAATTCATCCCATTTTTTGAAAAGAACGGCTTCGTCGTGCATGTGGATCTTGCCATCTTCACGGCTGCCTGCCAATTCCTGCGGGCGTGGATGGACGCGGGGAAAACGCCCGTGCCCGTCTCCGTGAATTTTTCCCGCAGGCATATGATGGACCCGGATTTTTCAGATACGCTCAAAGCGATCGCGGATAGGTTCTCCATCCCCTGCCGCCTGCTTGAGATCGAGATCACGGAAACCGCGGCTATGGACGATTTGGATAAGGCGGCGGCCGTTGGGGAATCGCTGAAAAAGCACGGCTTCATCCTTTCAATAGACGATTATGGCACAGGCTATTCTTCCATCTCCTTTTTGCAAAAGCTGCCGCTGGATGTGCTCAAGCTGGATAAGGTCTTTGTGGATAACGCCATGCAGCATAAAAAGGCGCGGGATATCATGCGCCACCTGGTCGCGGCCGTGCGGGATAATATGATCCACGTGCTTTGCGAGGGCATCGAAACGCCCGGGCAGCGGGATTTCATCGTGGCGCAGAACTGCATCTTCGCCCAAGGCAACCTTTTCGCGGCGCCGCTTGAGAGGGCGGATTTTGAGCGCTACCTTGAAGCGGCCGGGATCGCGGCCTACGAAAATACGGATTATATCCCCGCCGGCAGGTTTGAAACCTACCTGCGAGCCAGCGCCCAGGATTTTATCGACCGCACCATGCCGGGCTGGATTTTGGGCTGCTATGGTGAGCCGGACTACCCCGTGTTCTACATCAGCGCCCATATGCTCTCCCTTCTTGGCTATAGCGAGGCCGAGTTCATGCATGAAACAGAGGGCCTTTTCAGCGCCTGCCTGCATCCGGACGACCTAGCGCACGTTGTCCGCTCCACGCAGGCCTGCGTCTTAGGCCAGGAATATTCGGTTCAATATCGCATTCGCAAAAAGGATGGCGGCTACCTTTGGGTGCGGGAAGTCGGCAAGCGGATCCAGGCGGAGGGCGGCAGGGAAGCCCTGCTGAGCGTCTGCTCGGATATCACCGACGCGGTGGCCCTGCGCGAGGAGCGGGAGGATTTGATCAACGCGCTGCCCGGCGGGGTGTGCAGCTTGCTATGCGCGCCGGGCGGGCCCATCCTGCTATCCGCCACGCCGGGCTTTTACGAGCTTATCGGCCGCACGCACGAGGAGATGGAGGCCCTAAGCAACCGGCTTTTCGCCATCGTACACGCGGCGGATCTGCCGGCTGTTAAAAAGGCCATGCGCCGCGTGACCAGCCGCAGATCCGCCTCCATCCAATGCGCTTTCCGCATTCTCAACCGGGAGGGCGGCGTGCATTGGCTATCCTTCCGGGGCGCGGCGCGCGACGCTGACGAAAAGCGAACCATCACCGCCACCTGCTATAACATCGATGGCGAAATGCGCGCCCGGCAGGATGCGGAGCTTGTGAGCGCCAAGCTGGAGCTGGCCCTGATCCTTTCCGAACACGCCGTTTTTGAATATGACCTCCACACGCGGGCTATCTATGAGCAGAGCGGCCTGCAGGAGCTGTTCTCGATCACCGTGCAAACGGAAAATGTGCCGGATAGCCTGATTGAAAGCGGCCTCATCCACCCGGACGACGTGCCGGCCTTTCGCGAAAAATACCAGCGGATCGCCGCGGGAGAGCCGCATGCCTCCTGCGAGGTGCGCATGCGCAGCTCGAAGGCGCCGGACGGAGCGCCCTATGCCTGGATGCGCACCACCTTCAGCGCCATCTACGACGAGGGGGGCCGCGCCGCCCGGGCCGTGGGCATTGTGGAAAATATCGACCGGGATAAGCGCATGGCGCAGGCCTTCGCCCAGGATGGGCAATACCGCGAGGCCCTGATCGCTTCCTCGATGCTCGCTTACGACGTAAACCTGACCCGGGATGCCGTGGCCCGCATCTCCGGCTCGAGAGCGAAACATGTATTGGGCGCCGTGGGCCGGCCCGCCGAATCGCAGGATTATTCCGCCTTTCTATATACGGGAGCGGAGGCGATGATCGCCCCGGAGGACCGGCTGCGCTTCCTTAGGGATATGAGCCTCGAGAACCTGCGCAAGCTTTACGGCGGCGGCGTGAACGAGCACGAATACGAATACCGCCGCATTACGCGGGCCGGCGGGAAGGCGTGGACGGCCGCCTACCTGCACATGATGCCCGGCAGCTGGGATGGCGACGCCATTTGCATCATCCATTATGGGGATATTCAGGCCCGCAAGAGCGTGGAGGAAAGCTTGCAATATAGGGCCACCCGGGATTCCCTCACCGGCTTGCTCAACCGGGAAACCGGCGAGCGACGCATCCAGGGATTCCTCGAAGGGGCCGAGGGCGGGAGAGGCCTGCACGCTTTCCTGATGATCGACATGGATCATTTTAAAAAGATTAACGATACCTACGGCCACCAATTTGGGGATGCGTTCCTCACCAAGGTAGCGGAGACCGTATCCAAGGGCCTGCGGGGCGGCGATATAGCGGCCCGCATGGGCGGGGATGAATTCGTGGTGCTCGTTAAAAACCTGCGGGATGAGGGCGCGGCCATGGAAGCGGCCCACCGGATTGCTCGCGCCATCACCGAATGCGGGCGCGAGATGGAGATTTCCTTTAAAACAGTGGTCAGCATCGGGGTGGCCCTGGCCCCCCGCGATGGCCGGGATTTCGGCGCCCTTTACCGCCGGGCGGACGAGGCCATGTACGCGGCCAAGCGCAACGAAGATATCCGCATCGTGCTGGTGGGCGAGGCGCAAAAGGCGGAGCAGCCGCCGCTGCGGCAAGATTATACCATTTAAGGAGGACGACCCTTTGACGCGGGAAGAACTATACGCCGAGCTATACGCTCTGGCTGAGCCGGATTACCGCACGTTCAACGCCGGCCTCCTGCCCGGTGTGGCCAATATCCTGGGCGTGCGCATGCCCGCTTTGCGCGGGATCGCCAAAAGGATCGCCGCCGGGGATTGGCGCGCCTTCCTAGCGGCGGCCCGAGAGGAGAGCTATGAGGAAACCATAGTGCAGGCCCTGGTCATCGGCCTTGCGAAAGGGAGCCCTAAGGAAACCCTTTCCTATGTGGCGGCCTTTGTACCCAAGATCGACAACTGGGCCGTGTGCGATTGCTTTTGCGGCGGCTTGAAGATCGCAAAGAGGCAGCCGGGCCTCGTTTGGGATTTCGTAAGGCCCTATTTTTCGGCTACCGAACCCTTCACCGTGCGCTTTGCCCTGGTGATGGCGCTAAATTACTATATGAACGCGGCTTATCTCGACGAGGTGCTTGCGCTGATCGACGGGGTCAAGCTGGATCACTATTATGTGAAGATGGCGGCTGCCTGGGCCGTTTCCTTTTGTTTTATACATGATCCTGGCCGCACCAAGGCTTACCTGCAAAACAACACCCTGGACGACTTTACCTATCGCAAATCCCTTTCGAAAATCCTGGAATCCTATCGCGTATCGCCGGAGGATAAGGAATATATACGCGCTCTGCGCAAAAACAAAGCGGCCCGGTTAAGCTAGGGCCGCTTTTGTGTAGCTGTTTATTTAATCGTGCGCCTTGGCGGCGATTTCTTTGTTAATCAGGGCGATGAACGCCGCAAGGGGCATCGTGCCCAGGTCGCCCTTTTTGCGGCCGCGCACGGCTACCACACCCTGCTCGATCTCCTTATCGCCCACCACCAGCATATAGGGCACCTTGAGCATCTGCGCCTCACGGATCTTGAAGCCGATCTTCTCGTTGCGCAGATCGACCTCCGCGCGCAGGCCAGCGGCCTGGAGGGCCTCGCATATCTCGGCGGCCTTTTCATCGGCCCGGCCCGTGATGGTGAGCACCTTCACTTGCAAGGGGGCGACCCAGGTGGGGAACGCGCCCGCGCAATGCTCGGTGAGGATGCCGATGAAGCGCTCGATGGAGCCGAATACCACCGTATGGATCATCACCGGGCGGTGCTTTTCGCCATCCGGCCCCACGTAGGAGATATCAAAGCGCTCGGGCATCTGGAAGTCCAGCTGGATGGTGCCGCATTGCCAGGTGCGGCCAATGGCGTCCTCCAGATGGAAGTCGATCTTGGGGCCGTAGAAAGCGCCGTCGCCCGGGTTGACGGCAAAGGGCAGGCCGCTTGCTCGCAAAGCTTCTTCCAGGGCCGCGGTGGCGTGTTCCCACTGCTCATCGCTGCCCATGCTCTTTTCGGGCCTGGTGGAAAGCTCCACCGTATACTTAAAACCAAAAGTATCGTAGAAGCATTGGAACTTATCGATCACGCCCAGAATCTCGGCCTTGATCTGCTCCGGCGTCATGAAGATATGCGCGTCGTCCTGGGTGA
>CAZAZI010000025.1:0-10966 GCA_964489575.1 uncultured Oscillospiraceae bacterium
GCAAGGAGCACTTCACCAGCCCCATCAAGGAGCACACCGTGCAGCCCGGCATGGTATATATCTCCTTCCCTACGGAATCCGGCACGCTTTACAGCAAGGCCCGGCTTGCTGCCCTTAAGGCCGTTTGCGAGGCCTACGGCCTGCCGCTCTTCATCGACGGGGCGCGGCTGGGCTACGGCCTTATGAGCCCGGCCAACGATTTGACGCTGGAGGATATCGCCAACCTCTGCGATGTGTTCTATATCGGCGGCACCAAGTGCGGCGCGCTCTTTGGCGAGGCCGTCGTCATCACCGGCGAGGCCCTCAAGAAGGATTTCCGCTACGCCATCAAGCAGCGGGGCGGCATGCTGGCCAAGGGCCGCCTGCTGGGCATTCAGTTCGATACGCTGCTCTCGGGCGGCCTCTACTTCGACATCTGCCGCCGGGCCGTGGAACAGGCTTTGGCTCTGCGCGAGGCCTTTATGGATAAGGGCGTGGCCATGTGGGGCAATTCCTTTACCAACCAGCAGTTCCCCATCCTCACGGCGGCGCAGATGGAACACCTTTCGCAATGCGGCTATGTATACGAGGTTTGGGGCCCGGCAGATGCGGGCCGCACCATCGTGCGCTTTTGCACCAGCTGGGCGACCCAGCCGGAAAACATCGAAAAGCTGAGCGCGGATATTAAGGCAATGTAAGGCCCGCGTGAGCGGCACCGAAGAAATGATATGCAAGGAGGTTCCGTTATGCTAAGAATGGCCGACATGGCGGATAAGGAAACGCTCAAGGCCCTGTGGAAGCTTTGCTTTAACGAGGAGCAAGGGTTTTTGGATTGGTTCTTTGAAAACCGCTTTTTGCCGGATTATTGCCCGGTATACGAGGAAGGGGGAAGCATCGCTTCGGCTCTGCATTCCCTGCCCGTATATATCAGCCTGCGGGATAGCATCCTGCCCTGCGCCATCGTGGCGGGCGTAGCTACCCATCCGGACTACCGGGGCCGGGGCCTGATGAATAAACTATTGGCCTTTTTTATGGACAGGCTGCGGCAAGAGGGCATCCCCCTCATCGCCCACAGGCCGGTAAATCTTGAGGTTTACCGCTCTGCGGGGCATTTCCCGGCAAGCGACAGCCGCTTTGTGGAGCTGGCCGCCCCGGCCCCTCGCCCTTTGGCGGATGATTGTATGGATTGGGATATCCCCGGCCATTACGCCGATCTATACCGCTGCTATGCCCGCTTTGCTAAACGCTATTCCGGCATGGTGCAGCGCTCCTATGCGGATTTCGTGCTCAAATGCGGGGATTACCTCGCAAGCGGCGCTTCCTGTGTGGCCGCGCTGGATGCACAGGGCGATGTGGAGGGCTACTGCCTCTATTTTAAGGAAGAAGGGGAAACGCCCGCCCTGCTGGGCGAGGAATGCGCGGCCCTTTCTCCCCCGGCCTATGGCCGGCTCTATGCCGCGCTGGCCCGGCGCTCCACCGGCCGCCTGCTTAAGCTGCGTCTGGCGCCGGATGCCGGCCTGGCCCCCGAGGGCGCGCGGGTAAAGGTGCTGCCAAGGAGCGTGCTGGGGGTAACGGACGTATCCGCCCTGCTGGCCAGCCTGGGCTTGGCGGATGAAGGGGCCGTCGAGGTGATCGACCCGCTGCTCCCGGCCAACCGGGGCGTATTCAGCCTGGCGGGCCGGCCCACAAGCGAGCGGCCTCAGCTGCGCATCCCCGCCGGGCGGCTGGCCCAATGGGCCGTGGGTTACCGCAGCATGGCGGATTTGGTAAAAACGAGCCAGGCCACAGCCCCAGATCCCGCCATCGTAGCGCGGATGGACGAGCTGGGGATGCGGCCCTGCTTCATCATCGACGAGTATTAGGCTATTGCGGCACGGCCGCTTGCAGAATTTCCCCGATAGGCCCCCGGAGGACCAGGTTCGCCTGCCTGTCATAGGGGGTCTGTGTTTTATTGATGAGCACCAGGTTATCGCCCATGAAATATTGCAGCAAGGAGGCGGCCGGATACACGGCCAGCGAGGTGCCGCCCACAATGAGCAGATCCGCGCTGCCGATGGCTGCCATAGCCCCCCGCCAGACGATATCGTTGAGCGGCTCGCCGTAGAGCACCACCTCCGGCTTGACAACAGCCCCGCAGGCATCACAATGGGGCACGCCCTGGCTATGGCGGATGAAGTCCCCGTTAAAGAACTTATTGCAAGCCATGCAGCGGTTCCATTCCACATTGCCGTGCAGGGTGTAAACCCGCTTGCTGCCCGCCATCTGGTGGAGGTTGTCGATATTCTGCGTGACAACGGCGTTGAGTTTGCCCCGCGCCTCCAGCCGCGCCAGGGCATAATGGGCCGGGTTGGGTTGCGCTTCCATGAGCAAAATGCTCTTATAATAGGCGTAAAATGTCTCGGTCTCCCTCAAAAAGAAATCATGGGAGAGCAGCACCTCCGGCGGGTAGCCAAAGCGCCTGCGGGCAGCCTCGGCCGAGCCCGCGCTGCGAAAATCCGGTATGCCGCTCTCGGTGGATACCCCCGCGCCGCCCAAAAAAGCAGCCACACGGCTCTTTTCCAGCATCTTGATAAGCTGCTCCACAGATTCTTCCATCGCAATCGCCCCCGCTTTTTCTTTTATCATACCCCCGCAAAGGCACGGGCGCAAGCGGCGGGCCGCCACATGGAATGGTTGCGGCCCACCTTATATTCTGCTATGCTATGAAAAACAATCGGCGGATAAAGGAGCTTTTATGGATATACAGCTAAGGCGCGAGCAGCCTGCGGACTATCGCGACACCGAGAACCTGACACGGGAAGCCTTTTGGAACCAGTATGCGCCCGGGTGCGACGAGCATTACCTGGCGCATATCCTGCGCGAATGTCCGGCCTTTGTGCCGGAGCTGGATGCAGTAGCTTTGCTCGATGACAAGATCGTGGGCAATGTTATGCATACGCGCGCCGCCATCCGAGGGGACGATGGCAACAACTACGAGGTGCTGGCTTTGGGGCCGATCTCCGTGCTGCCTGCATGCCAGCGCCGGGGGATCGGCTGCCAAATGATCGAATACACCAGGAAGCTGGCGCGGGAAATGGGCTTTCGGGCGGTCTTTCTCTATGGCGACCCGGCTTATTATTCCCGCCAGGGCTTTGCGGCCGCGGAATCTTTTGGCGTTCGCACGGCGGAGAATATGTATGCGGCCGCGCTGCAAGGCTGCGAACTGTACCCGGGCGCTTTGGCCGGAACCGGCGGGCGCTATTATGAGGATGAAATCTATAACGTGGATAAACAGGCCGCAGCGGCATTCGATGCATCCTTCCCGCCCAAGGAACGCGTTTGCGGCACGCCAAGCCAGCAGCGGTTTAAAGAGATGCTCGTTCTGCAAAGGGAAGCGGAGTAAACCCGGCCGATAATCCAAAAAACGAAACGAGGTGCGCATGCGCATCTCGTTTTGCTTACCCGCGGCTTATTTGCAGCGGCCGTACATTTTGGCATAAGCGGCGATCTTATCCGCCAGGGCCGGGCTGGCCGCGCCGGGCCGCATGCGCCAGCGCCAGTTGCCGCCGATGGTGCCGGGTATATTCATACGGGCTGCGGCGGGCAGGCCTAGGTAATCCTGCATCTGGGCCATGAATAGATCCGCCACGGAGCCCATGCCGCCACGGACCAGACCCCAGGCGAGGCCCTCCCGCTCGTTCAGGCTCAAATAGCGCCGGGCAAAAGCCGCGTCCTCTTGGGCCGCCTCGCTAAACCAGCCCGCGGCAGTGGTATTATCGTGGGTGCCGGTATAGCAAATGCAGTTGCGGGGGTAGGTATGGGGCAGGTAATCGCTGGGCTCGCGCGCATCGAAGGCGAATTGCAGCACCTTCATGCCCGGGTAGCCGGAATCCGCCACCAATTGATGCACCTCGGGCGTGAGGAAACCCAAATCCTCAGCGATGATGGGCAGAGCGGGGAACTCCCGCTGTACGGCCTTAATAAAATCCAGCCCCGGCCCTTTGACCCATTCGCCGCCGCGGGCTGTGCTTTCCCCCGCCTTGATGCGCCAGTAGCTCTCCAGACCCCGGAAATGATCGATGCGCAGCGCGTCATAGAGCCGCGTGGCCCCTCGGATACGATCAAGCCACCAGCCATAGCCGGATTTTTTTAACGCCTCCCAATTGTAGACGGGGTTGCCCCAGAGCTGGCCATCCGCCGTGAAATAATCCGGCGGCACGCCGGATACCCAAAGGGGCCGCCGGTCTTCGCCCAACTGGAAGATATCCGGCCTGGCCCATACATCCGCCGAATCCAGCGCCACATAAATGGGCAGATCACCGATCAATCGGATTCCCCCCGCTTGTGCATAGGCCCTAAAGGCCCGCCATTGGAGGAAGAAGAGATATTGCGTATAGGCGTAGAAGGCCGCTTCTTCGGCCAAAAGACCGCGGTAATAATCCAGCGCCTCGGCCTCGCGCAGGCGGATATCGGCTGGCCAATCGGTGAAGGAAGCCATGCCGAAATGGGCCTTGAGGGCCATGAAGAGGGCATAATCCGCCAGCCAGGCCGCATTTTCTTTGGCAAAGGCGGCCTGCGCCGCTTCCTCGCGATGCCGGCCGCGCTGGAAAGCCAGCCTAAGCAGGCCGAACCTATGCGCGTGCAGGCTGCCGTAATCCACCCCGCCCGCCTCAACCGGGCAAAGGTGGGGCCGCGCCTCGTCTTGCGTGAGCAGCCCTTCCTCGATCAGCAGGCCGATATCGATGAAATATGGGTTGCCCGCAAAGGAGGAAAAAAGCTGGTAGGGGGAGTCCCCATAGCCCGTGGGCCCCATGGGCAAAAGCTGCCAATAGCGCTGCCCGGCCCGGGCCAGAAAATCCACGTAATCATAAGCTTCCCTGCCCAAAGCGCCGATGCCGAATCGATTGGGCAGGGAGGAAATATGCATCAAAATGCCGCTGCTGCGTTCCATCTTAGCGTCCTTCTTTACCGGCTGGGCCGGGCATAAATTCATAAGCAAGGCCGGAACCGCTTCCAGCCTTGGCGCATATATTGTAGCATCCTCCGCCGTTCCTGTCAAAAAAGCGCGCAAAGCGGCAAAGCGTGCGGGGAGCCTCGCGAGCGGCGTGAGCAAGGGCGCGGCGTCCAAGATGGGCGGCGCGCCCTCAGGCGATATTTCAGGTTAGGCGCAAGCCCTTGGGCAGGTGGTTTTTGAACACGCCCTCCACCGCCTTGCCAAGGCCCAGCGGGTAACCATCCACAGCCGCCCGGCACCAGCCCCGCAAGCCCGGCGCGGCTACCACCTGGCCCCTTAGATAGGCGTTTAGCGCTTCCCCTTCTAAGGGAAGCGTTCGCCGCCATGCGACCCCGCTCGCCATAGCCAGGGCATGGCTGGGCCGGAAGCGGCCGTTCACCATATCCCCAGCGTAGATGCCGGCGGTCAGCAGCCGCGCCCGCTCCAGCCCTTTAGGCAGGGCTTCGGCCAAGGCCAGCACCCGGCCATCCGGCAAAAGCACGGCCTCGCCAGGGGGCGACGCATGCAGGGCCTCGGCGCAAAAATCCCGGTAGGCAGGCTCCTTGCAGGGCGGCAGGGCCAGGCGCCGGGGGTTTGTTTTTTCGCCCGCGGGCACGGCCATCCTTTGGAGCCGGGCTACGAAATGGCCCTCGCCGGGGAAGGTGTGCGGATAGAGCCTATGCATCGAAAGCAGGCTGAAAGCCGGATGGGAAGCGCAAAAGGCCTCCACTACGCCCTCGTTTTCTTCCGGGGAAAAGGTGCAGGTGGAATAAACCAACGCCCCGCCGCCAGCCACGGCCTTGGCCGCGCTTTCGAGAATGGCCTTTTGCCGCTGGGCGCAGGATAGCACATGCGCCGGCGACCATTCGGCTATGGCGTTTGTGTCCTTGCGGAACATGCCCTCGCCGGAACAGGGCGCATCCACCAGCACGGCGTCGAAGAAGCCATGAAGGGCTTCGCACAAAACATCCGGCCGGGCGCAGGTGACGGCCGCGTTGGTAACGCCCAGGCGCTCGAGGTTATAGCGCAGGGTCTTGGCGCGGCCCGGCGCCAGCTCATTGGCCACCAGCAGGCCCCGGCCCGCCAGATGGGCTGCGATCCCCCCGCTCTTGCCGCCGGGCGCCGCGCACAAATCGAGCACCCGCATACCGGGGCGGATATTGAGCGCCGCGATGGGGACCATGGCGGATGGCTCCTGCAAATAGAAGAGCCCGGCCAGATGATAGGGGTGGCTGCCGATGGCGGTCGCATCCCCCTCCAGCAGGAAGCCTTCGGGCAAAATGCCCGCCTGGGCCAGGGCGAAGGGTGAAAGGGCCGCGAATTCTTCCGGCGTAAGCCGCAGGACGTTGGCGCGCAGGCCCCGCTTGGGCGGCTGCTCATAACAAGCGAAAAAGGCCGGAGCCTCGGGCCCCAGCTGCTTTTCCATGCGCGCGATAAAATCCTGCGGTAACTGTATCATGCTATGTTTATATCCAACTGCATTCAGGCTAAAACACCCGCTTGCCCCATTGAAAATTGCTGATAGACCAATCCGTCCAGCTGCTGATGATGACCTTGCCCGCCGAGGAGGAGGCGTGGATATACTGGCTGCCGCCCAGGTAAATGCCCGTGTGGCCGATGGTGGAAGCGCCCACGCTGTTGGTGAAAAAGAGCAGATCGCCCCGCTGCAGGCCGCCCCGGTCGGGAATGGTTTGCCAGCTGCTGACCTGGGCAAAGCTCTTTGCAGCCATGCGGCTGGTCTTCACGCCGGCGGAGCGCAGGCAGTAATAGACGAAGCCGGAGCAATCGAAGGTGCTGGGGCCTTCATCGCCCAGCACATAGGCGCAGCCCAGCCTGCTTTGGCCGGCGGCGATCATGGCCTCCACGCCGGAGCCGGTCACGGGGATGTTATCGCTGCCGGAGCCGGAATCCGTGCCCGTCCAGCTGCTGCCGGGGTCGCTGGTGGTGGCGATGAGCGGATCCTGCGTTTTAGAGGGGGAATCCGTCCACACCGGGGCCTTGGTAGAGCTGGGGGAGCTGGTTTTTGCCGGCTTGGCCGTGGCGCTGGGCTTGGGGGTGGCCGTAGGGTCTACCTTGGGCCGGGCCTTAGAGGAAAAGAGTACGTCCCGCGTTTCTTGATCCGCAACACCGGAAGCGTTGAGCTTGTTCTTGGTTTGGAAGGCGGAAAGGGCGGCTTGCGTGGCCGTACCGAAATAGCCGTTGCGCTTTTCGCCATAATAGCCCAGGTCGTAAAGCTGGTTTTGCAATCGCTTGACGTCGCCGCCGGAATCGCCCGCCTGCAGCCTGTAGACCGCTGCCTGGTCGGAAAAGAGCAGTTCCTGGGTAAGCGCGTCCGCCTCGCCGGTTTCCGTCATATGATGCACGCGCTGGAAGCGCTTGATGGCCTGTGCGGTTTGCTCGCCAAAGAGGGTAGTAGGCTCGTCGCCCTCCATGTATTCCAGCTCCATCAATCTTAACTGGATGGAGGAAACAATCTCGTCCGTATCGCCCTGGCGCAGGGCCTTATATTGGCTGGCAGCAGCCTGGGAGCGGGCCGGGTCTTGCTCGGATGGCAGGGCCGCCGCCGCGCCGGCTACCTCGGGCTGGGGGGTGGGCGTGGGCGTGGGCGCGGCATGTACCATGGCGGCGGATACCTCCACGATGGTGGGCGCAAGGCCCAGTACGTTAAGGAGCAGCGGCACGCCTACAAAGGCGAAAGCAAGCGCCAGCGCCCCGCTCAAAAGGGGCGTGCGCAGCCGCCGCCACAGGCTTGCCCGGGCCTCTTTGGCCCGGCGCTTTTCTTTCCAGCTGTTGGCATTTGTATCCATGAGCCTATTTTAGCACATAGTGGGGATTTTTGTCTAATATAACCGGCGTTGGCAGCACGAAGGCCTTATGATATAATGATGTGGATTTTGATCAAAAGGAGGATGGTTGAAAATGGCCTTGATCGCCGCCAGCGGTTTGTGCAAAAGCTATGGCACGCGCAGGCTGTTCAGCGATGTGAGCTTTGAGCTGGCCCCGCGGGATAAGGCGGGGCTGGTGGGCGTGAACGGCTGCGGCAAAACCACCCTCTTTCGCATCCTCACCGGCTCTGAAGCGCCGGATGAAGGCGCGGTTTACCAAAGCAAGGAAGCCCGCTTAGGCTTTTTGCAGCAGAATGTGGAGAGCGGCGAGGAGCGCCTTTTTGACTATACCCTGGGCGCTTTTGCATCCCTTTTGCGGGCGGAGGCGGAATTCAAGCGCGTTTCCCGGGAAATAGAGAGCGCCCCGCCAGAACAGACCGCCGGCCTTATCGCCCGGCAGGGGGCTTTGCAGGAACGCTTGGCAAGCGAGGAGGCCCTCACCATGCGCAGCCGCACCCGCAGCACCCTCTTGGGCCTAGGCTTTGCGGAAGATGAGCTGGGGCAGCCCCTCCATACCCTTAGCGGCGGCCAGCGCAACAAGGCGCAGTTGGCCCGCCTGCTTTTGAGCGACGCGAACCTTTTGCTCCTGGATGAACCCACAAACCATTTAGATATGGATAGCCTGCGTTTTCTGGAGGATTTTCTCAGGGGCTACGGCGGCGGCTTTATCGTTATCTCCCATGACCGTTACTTTTTGGATCGGGTGACCACCCGCACGTTGGAGCTTAAGCACGGGCGGCTGCGACAGAGCAATGGCGGCTATTCCCGCCATATTGAGCTAAACGCGGACAACAACGAAATCTTACGCCGCCATTATGAGAATCAAAAAAAGGAGATCCGGCGGCTGGAAGGGGTCATCGAGCAGCAGCGGCGCTGGAACCAGGCCCGCAACTATGTGACCATCGCCTCCAAGCAAAAGCAAATCCAGCGTTTGCAGGCCCAGCTCACCCCCCCCGAGGCGGATACGGCCTCCATCCGCTTCCACTTCATGGCGGAGGAACCCGGCGGCAACGAGGTGCTGGTGTGCGAGCGCTTAAAAAAAGCCTACAGCCGCCCCCTGTTCAACGACCTTTCCCTGCTCATCCGCAAGGGCGAGCGGGTTTTCCTGCTGGGGCCAAACGGCTGCGGTAAAACCACGCTTTTGCGCCTGATTACCGGCCGGGAAAGGCCGGATGGGGGCAGCGTGCGGCCCGGCGCGCGGGTGCGCCTGGGTTATTACGAGCAGACGATGGATTCCCTTAACCCGGCGCGCATGGTTATGGAAGAAATCCAGGACGCCTACCCCCGCATGGATGGAACGGACATCCGCAACGCCTTGGCTGCCTTCCTCATCACCGGAGATGACGTATTCAAGCAGATCGGCCCTCTCTCGGGCGGCGAAAAGGCCCGCGTGCAGCTTTTGAAGCTGATGCTCAGCGGAGCCAACCTGCTGCTGCTGGACGAGCCCACCAACCACCTGGATATCGACTCGCGGGATGCCTTGGAGCGCGCGCTGGAAGAATACGGCGGCACCATGCTCATCGTCACCCACGACCGCTATCTTGTGAACCGGCTGGCCGATCGGGTGCTCTATCTATCCCCGGATGGCCTGGAAGAATACATTGGCGGCTACGACGATTATCTCGCCGCCAGGGAGGCCGAAAGCCGGCCGGAGCCCGAGGAAGCGGCGGAGCCCGAAGCCCCGCGTAAAGCCAACGGTTACCGGGAGCAGAAGGAGCGCCAGAGCGCCATCAACCGGGCGCAGGGCGAGCTCAAGCGCATCGAGGAACGCGTGACCCGGGCGGAGATCGAGCTTAACGAACTCAACGAGCTGCTGGCCTCCCCCAAAGTGGCTACGGATTATATGAAATCCGGCGAAACGGCGGATTTTGCGGATATCAAACAGGGCGAGCTGGATGGCCTCTACGAGGCCTGGGAGCAGGCGCAGGAAGCGCTGGACGCATTGCTGGGGGAGTGAACTGCGCATGCGCATCAACAAAGGCGAATAACAAACGGCCTTCGCCCCAAACAAAACCCACAAAGGCCGGGCTCCCAACCCGCCGCCCCCGCAGGGTCGCCGCCCGCGCAAAACAAAAAGCCCTTTCCAAAAGGAAGGGGCTTTGCTTTTTGTGTTTATTTAGGAGGCCGCGCCTTGGAGGGCCTTGCGGATGGATTTGACGGCCGCATCCAGACTTTGCACATTGCGCAGGGCACGGTTGCCGGCCGGGGCGGATAGGGTATTGCCGTTGACGGGCACGAAACCCTGCATGGGGTTGAGAAGGAAGCTGTAGTGCTGCTTGGCGTCCGGCCCTTTGAGGGTGAAGAAGAGGTAGATGCCGCCCTCTTGCAAGCGGGGAGCCTGGGACTCGGTATAAGGCTCTGCGGCGAGGGTAGCGGCGTTAACCACATCGGCGTTCATGGCCGGGGCGTTGACCAACTCAACCTTGTCGCCGTATTTGAGCGCGCCTTTGATGCCGCCATAGGCGGTAATTCGCACCAGGGAGGCGGGAATGGTATGCTCCACAGTGGCCCCGTTATCCTGCGAGCGGAACTGGGTATCCTTAAGGGCCGGGGCTTGATCCACCAGGCCGATGAAGATATCATCCGCAGCCTGGGCCAGGGCCGCGATCTCATCGTAATAATAGAAGCCGGAGGGGGCGCTGATCATAGCATCCAGCGCGGCCATATCCTCGAGCAAGGTATCGAGATCGACGGACTGGCCGCCATAGAGCACCTTGCCCCGCGAAAGGGATAGGGGTTCGCCGCTGACCAGGTTATAGCCCAGCATATCCTCCGTGTGGGGCACATCCTCGCCCTGGCTGAGGAAGAGCAGGTAGCTTTGGCCCACGTTCATGGCGGAGGTGCAATGGATCACATCCCCGGGCTCGGCCTCGCCGGCCAAAACCTGTTCGATGGAGAGGTCGTAGCAATTTTCGCCCTCGGCATTGACGTGGCTTTGCAGGCACACGCCGGAAACCACCAGGGAAGCCTCGCGGTAATCCTGCCTGGCTTCGGCCAGAATGCGCGCCTCGCCCACATTGCCGGCGGGCAGCGCACAGCCGCTCACAAGGAAGCTCAGGCACAGGGCCAAAGCCAGGGTAAGCTTGGTGGGCCGCCGTATCATCATACGCTGCTCCTTTCCGAATGAGGG
>CAZAZI010000026.1:0-10886 GCA_964489575.1 uncultured Oscillospiraceae bacterium
ACCATAGAATATCTAATTTGGTGCACCATGCCATAATGATGTATCTAAATAGATATGCTGCCAAAAAGCCCAGATTCCATCTGGGCTTTTTGGATTCCGGCGCTCGCTCGCGCCGCCTGTCGGCGATGATATGCGCTTAATTTTTACAGGGAGGATGGATAGGTTGGTGGCATATGCGGAAAATGGGCAAAAATAAAGAAGCCGGTTTCATTTAGCGCACAAAGGCGCCCAAGCAGCTGGGTCTTTAACTTGTGTTCCCTTTAGCGTATGTAATATCACTTCTCGGCTTGCTGTGAAGCGCCTCCGCTTTTCGTCGCGCTGCGCCGGGCGTTTTGCGCGCGGTATTGCGCGGGCGTCATACCCGTGAACTTTTTGAAGGTAGCGATGAAGTGGCTCTGGGTGCAGAACTGGTAGAAACTGGCGATATCGGACATGGCGTTGTTGCCGAAGCGGATAAAATATTTGGCCTCTTCCACGCGGCGGCCGAGGATGTAGCTGGAAAGGGTGCTCCCCGTTTCCTTTTTGAAAAGGGTGGAGAGGTAGTTGGGGTGCACAAACGTTTTTTCTGCGATGCCCGCCACGGTGATCTTTTCGCTGAGGCTGTTGTTAATATATTCGATGGCATTTCGTATCACCTTTGAATAGCGGTCCTCGTTGATGCCGTTGACCATGTCCACGAAGCCCGAGAGCATTTTGCCCTCCAGGTTGTTGAGCGATTTGAGCGAGTCGTCGCTTTCTATCTCTAAAATATAGGTGTCGCTCAGAGTGAACGCCGCGTCGGGCGGCGCGCCTCCGGCAATGGCAGCGCGGGTGAAGAGCGTACAGCTGCCGATGAGCGAGTTTTTCAGCGACCGAAGGGGTTCCCTGGCTAAGATTGCACGCCGCTGCATGTTGATGCGCCTTAAAAGCTTTTCGGAATTCACCTTGTCGCCTGCGGTGATAAGGCGGGAAATCTCCTGCTCCATAAAATAGGGCGGGTGCTGAAACAGGTTGATGCGGTTTTCATAGGTGCTCTCGTGATATTTCTCCGGCAGCGCGCTTTCCTTATAGGCGGCGGCAGCGTCGCTTTGCTCCGGGCTTGATGCGTAGGCGAACAAAAGCTCTATAAGTTTGCCCGCGTAAAAATAAGCCGTCTCATCCATGATACGCATCGAGGCGTAGTGCTCGATAAGCGCGGTCTTGCGCTTGATGGGAAGCCGGTTTTTGCGTATGAGATTGCTGATGGCGCCCTCCATCATGGGCTCGGTCAGCACGGGCCCCACCAAAAGCGCAAGACCGCCGTTTATCTGGAAATAGATGTAGCGCTCCTCGTAGCGGTTGGCGACGTACTGCGATACAAGAAGCTGGCCGGGGCTCAATCCGATAGAAGAAAGCGGATCGCCGCCATCTAAAAAGGCCGGCACCGAGCATATCTCCTCGGGCAGGCTTTGCACGCGCTGCGCAGCGGCGTAAACCGCAACGGGCAAGCCGGTGGAAAAATGAAATGTGTGGAAAAGTTCGAAAAGATCATGCTTCATCAAAATCACCTATATTTTTGAAAAGGTTTCTCGAGAACCATGTTTAAATTATAATATAAACATGAGAAAAATGATAGTATTCGCTTGCGCCGGGATAGTATAATACAAGCGCAACATAAAAGCTCCCATCCAAAGGGCAGGTTCAAAAGTTCGACTTCAAAACGCGAAAAGCAAAGACCTACAGCATGATAAGGAGGATTTCGATCATGAAAAAGCTAATGGCGCTTGTTCTTGCGCTACTCATGGCCATGGCCGTATTCGGCTGTGCCGCAGACGCCGAAGTGCCCGCGGATAGTGCCGCGCTGCCCGTATCCAACGACCCAGCCACGCCCGCTGAGCGCACCGTGATCCGTTTCGCCGCACAGGCTGATTCCACGCCCGCCACGAAGGCCGTGCTCGACGCCTTCAACGCCTCGCAGGACCAATATGTTGCCGAGTGGGTGGATATGACCAATGACTCCGGCGCCATGCGCGAGCAGCTCATCACCTCTTTAAAGGCCGGAAGCGCCGATTACGACGTACTTTCGCTCGACGTGGTTTGGGCGGGTGAGTTCGCGGCGGCGGGCTACATCGAGCCCATCGACCAATACATGAAGGATGACGGCTTGAGCATTTCCCAATTCAACGCGGGCTCCATGGCTTCGGGCGCCTACAACGCCAAGCAGTACGTACTGCCCTTCTTCCCAGACCTGGGCATCCTTTACTTCCGCTCGGATATCGTCTCCGCGGAGGACGCGGCTAAGCTCGAGAGCGGCAATTACACCCAGGCGGAGCTTCTTGCCATGGCCGAAAAATACAAGGGCCAGGGCGGCGCTAAGGACGGCTATGTCTACCAGTCGAGCCTGTACGAAGGCCTCGTCTGCAATGCAAACGAGTTTACGGACAACTGGAAGGATCTTGAAGGCGGCCTTTCCGTCATGAAGCAGTTCACCGACTCCGCAGGCACGCCGGACAACATCCTCAACTACACCGAGGGAGAGACCGCCAACAGCTTCATCAAGGGTGACAGCGTGTTTGCGCGCAACTGGCCGTATCAGTGGGGCGCCATCAAGAGCGAAGGCACCATCACCAACGAGCAGGTAAGCATCGCCCCCCTGGCGCAGGGCGGCAGCGTGGGCGGCTGGCTCTTAGCCATGAATAAAAACAGCGCCAACAAGGAAGGCGCATGGGCGCTCGTTAAATTCATCGCCACCGAGGAAGGGCAGACCATCATGTCCACGCAGGGCGGCTACCTCCCCGGCTTCAATGCCTGCCTTGAGAGCGCACAAGTGCTTGCAAGCAACGAAATGCTCTCCATGCCCGGCTTCCAGTTAGCGCTGACCACCACCATCGCAAGGCCGGTCTCCGCGGAGTATTCCAAGGTGTCCGACGCCATCCAGCAGAACGTGCATAAGTACCTTTCCGGCTCGCAGGATCTGGCCGCGACGGTTGCCGCCGTGCAGGGGGCCATCGGCTGAGCCGATAAGACGAAGAGAGCAAAAGCAGCTTTTACCCCCGTATGAAAAGCTGCTTTTGCCCCTTTTTAAAGAAAAGTGCGCGGGGCTTCCCAAACCGAACCCGCGCAGCGGCCGCCAAAAGAAAGGGGCCTTTGACGTGAAAAGAAACCTGACATGGAAGCAGTTTCTGTTCATTCTGCCGCTTCTTGCCATCGTAAGCGTGTTTTCGCTCTACCCCATATTGAGCTCCTTTTCCTACACGCTCTTCGACTACCGCACCAACGACCAGCAGCACGCCAAGCTCTTTTTGAAAAGCAGCCTGAACGTATCGCTTTTTTGTGAGGACTGCGATTACATCGCCTATTATCTGCAGGGGGATATCCCCCTCGTGGAGGAAAGCGACAGGGCCGCGTTCGAAGCCGTTTCCGCGGATTTAAAAGCGATGATGGCGCGCTTTGAGGGCGCGCAAAGCACCATTGCGCTTTCCGGCGAGGTCGCCGCGGAGCTTTCCGCTTTCTTAGACGACATCGGCGCGCGCATGGATGCGGTGTATGGCCGCTATCCGGACGTACAGTTTTACAACCGGGATAAAATGCCTGTGCTTCTTGACGAGATGCGCAGCTGCTTCATCGATACGAATTTCACGGGCTTCGAGGGCTACAAGGCGCTTTTGAGCGATAAGCGCTTCGCCTCATCGCTCGGCCATACGCTTTTGTTCACGGGCGTGTCGGTGGCCGTAGAGCTTCTTTTAGGGCTCTCCCTTGCGCTCATCATGAACAAGGCCATAAAGGGCGTGGGCATCGTGCGCACCACATCGCTCATACCGTGGGCCATCCCCACGGCCGTATCCGCGCTTATATGGAGCTATCTCTACGATGGCGGGAGCGGCATCGTGGCGCAGGCGTTTTATAAATTAGGGTTCATCGCGGCGCCGGAGCACATGCTTCTCTCCGCCTCGGGCGCCATGGCCGCCGCCATTTTGGCGGATGTTTGGAAAACCACGCCCTACATGGCGCTTCTCCTTTTAGCGGGGCTTCAAACCATCGAACCAGGGCTTTATGAGAGCGCCTCTATAGATGGAGCGACGGGATACAGGGCGTTTTTGCGCATCACGCTTCCGCTTTTGAAGCCGTCCATTTTGGTGGCGCTTTTGTTCCGCACGTTAGACGCATTCCGCGTGTACGACCTCATCGCCGTGCTCACGGGCGGCGGGCCTGGCGGCGCCACGGAGACGCTTTCCGTTTACGCCTATAAGGTGATGGTGAGCCAGAGCAACTACGGTTACGGCTCGGTTATCGTGGTGGCCATGTTCGCGTGCGTTGCGGCCATCGCCTTCGTGTTCGTCCGCGTGCTGGGCGCCGAGCTGATCCATGACGATTGAGGGAGGAAGCGTATGAAAAAGACGAACGTTTTGAAGGTGGGCTCGTGGATCTTGATCGGCTGCTTCCTTCTCATCAACGTTTTCCCGTTTTTCTGGATTCTTATCACCGCCTTCAAGCCCTCGCCCGAAATCTTTGGCGATACGGCGTTTCGAATGTTGCCTGTAAACCCTACGCTTGAAAATTTCCGTCAAGTGATCGCGGAAAAGGGCATCATGCGCGCGATCGGCAACAGCTTTATCGTATCCGCAGTAACAACGCTGTACGTCGTCGTGGTGGCCTCCATGTCGGCATACATCATCGCGCGATTCCGCTTTCGGGGCAGGACGCTTTTGATGGGGCTTATTCTATCCATCTCCATGTTCCCACAGATGATCATCGTGGGGCCGGTGTTTAACATGTTTTACGCCGCGAATATGCTCAATAGCTACTGGGTGGTGCTTGCGTACTCCACCATAACGCTGCCGAGCGCTGTGTGGATCATGGTGACGCATTTCAAACGCATCCCCATCGCGCTTGAGGAGGCGGCGAAGATCGACGGTTGCAGCCCGTGGACTATTTTGTGGCGTATCGTTTTCCCCCTCGCCGCGCCGGGCGTGTTTACCACCGGCATCATGGCATTCATCGCCGCGTGGAACGAATATCTTTTGACCTTCACGCTCAACGCCGACAAGGCGTATCAAACGGTGCCTGTCGCCATCAACGCGCTGCGCACGCAGTTCAGCATTTTGTGGGGGGAGATCACCGCCGCCACAGTGGTGGTCATCGTTCCCACGCTCATCATCGTGCTTTTATTCCAGCGCCAAATCGTATCGGGTTTGGTGAGCGGCGCGGTGAAGGAGTAGAATCTTTCCGGAAATGTGAGGAATTTTAAGGGTGTACATAGAGATTAAGGAGCTGCTCCCCGCCGAGCTTCTCCGAAACGAGACGTTGTTCCACGTCGCCAACGGCTATGTGGGCGTGCGAGGGAATTTCGAAGAAGGTTGCCCCGCAGGACAGCCGACCATCCGCGGGACTTACATCAACGCCTTTTATGACGATGTTCCCATCAAATACGGCGAGCGGCTTTACGGCTTCCCCACAACGGGGCAGCGGATGCTCAACGTGACGGATACCCAAGGCATGGAAATAAGCTTTGGCGAAGAAAAGCTCGACCCCTTCGGGCCGGGCTTCATGTCGTTTGAACGCAGGCTCGATATGCAAAATGGGTACGCGTTGCGCCGCGTGCGGCAGCGCACTGCAAACGGTGAGGTGGAGGTGTTGTTTCGCCGTATGGCCTCGTTTGCCTGCCCGCAGCTTGTTTTGTTCGAGGCGGAGATCACCTCTGTAAGCTACGCGGGCAGCGTGGCGGTCGTTTCCACGCAGGAGGGCGAGGTGTTCAACTTTGCCGACGAAAGTGATCCGCGCGTGGCCTCGGAGCGGGCGCAGAACCTTTTTGTGCGAAAGGTTTGGGAAAGCGAAAGCGGGAGCTTTGTGCTGAGCGAGACCGCCCGTTCCGGCCTTTCTCTTGTAAGCGGGGTGGCGCATCGCGCGGAAGGGCTTTCTTTTGAGGGCTGTCAACCGGCCGCCACGGGCGCGAAGCACGCTTTTGGGGGGCGTTTGGAGCCGGGGCGGACTGTGCGGCTGGAAAAATACTGCGTTTTTACCGACTCCCGCCGCTTTTCGGAACCGGCGGCGCAGGCCGAAGCGCTTCTGAATGAAACGCGCAAGGCGGGCGCGGCGCTCTGGCGCAAGCTTCAGAGGCAATACCTCGACCGATTTTGGGAAAAAAGCCGCGTGCGCATTGTAGGGGACGAGGTTTTGCAAAACGGCATGGACTTCTGCCTTTACCAGCTTTTACAAAGCGCCGGAAGGGACGAGGTGAGCAACATCTCCGCAAAGGGTTTGAGCGGCGAAGGATACGAGGGGCATTATTTCTGGGATACGGAAATCTACATGTTCCCGTTTTTCCTGCTCACGGACCCGGCGGCCGCCAAAAGCCTGTTGCGCTACCGCTACGGTATTTTGGATGGCGCGCGCGCGCATGCCCGCGCCATGGGGCATGTGCGCGGAGCGCTTTACCCCTGGCGCACCATCGCCGGCTCGGAATGTTCCTCTTACTTTCCCTCCGGCTCCGCGCAATATCACATCAACGGGGACGTGGCGCATTCCTTCCTCAGCTATTATTACGTCACAGGCGACCTCTCCTTCATGGCCGAGCAGGGCGCGGAGGTGCTTGTGGAGACCGCCCGGCTGTGGCTGGACGTGGGTCATTATGACGATGCGGGCCGTTTCTGCATCGACTGCGTCACGGGCCCCGACGAATATACCTGCATTGTCAACAACAATTATTTCACCAACGCGGGCGCAAAGGAAAACCTGCTTGGCGCGGCCTACATCTGCCGCGGTTTAAAGGAAAGGGGGCTCTTTTCGCCGCTTGCCGCCAAGCTCGGCCTTGCACAAAGCGAGCTTGAAGCGTTCGAGCGCGCGGCGAATAGCATGTATTTTCCCTACGACGAAAAGCTTGGCATACACGCGCAGGACGATTCCTTTTTAAAAAAGGCCAAGTGGAAGGAGAGCGGCGAAACGAAATTCCCCCTGCTTTTACATTATCATCCGCTTTACATCTACCGCTATCAGGTCTGCAAGCAGGCAGATACCATACTCGCCCACTACCTCTACGACGAAGGGCTCGACGAGGGGGTCATGTCGCGTAGCTTCGATTATTACGAGCAGGTCACCACGCACGATTCCTCGCTTTCCTGCTGCGTGTTCAGCATCATGGCCACAAGGCTTCAAAAATGGGAAAAGGCCTATGAATACTTTTTGGAGACCGCCCGCCTCGACCTCGACGACACGCACGATAACACGCGCGACGGCATCCACACCGCCAATATGGGCGGCGCTTACCTTTGCGTGGTTACGGGCTTCGCCGGGCTTCGCATCCGCCGTGACGGGCTTCATTTTCGCATCACGCTGCCCGAACGGTGGCAAGGCTATTCCTTCCGCCTGCAATATTACGGCAGCGAGCTTGAAGTATGTGTGGAGCCTACGCGCACCGTATTTACCTTGCATGCGGGCGAGGCCGTACGCCTCTTTGCGGAGGAGCGGCCGTATCTGCTTGAAAGTACCCTTACGATTAAACGGGAAACGCGACGAGGTGTTTGATGAACGCTATTGTATTTGATTTGGACGGCGTAATTTGCAGCACGGATGTGCTGCATTACCGCGCGTGGAAGGCCGTCGCAAACGAGCACGGCATCTATTTTGACGAGGCGATAAACGCCCGCCTGCGTGGCGTGAGCCGCATGGAGAGCCTTGCCATCATCCTCGAACGCTACGGAGGCGACCCCTCCGCGCTCGACCTTGCCGCGATGGCGGAGAAAAAAAACGGCCTGTACCGCGCGCTGCTAAGCACAATGACGCCCGCGGACGTCGCCCCCGCCGTATTAAAAACGCTGCGCGAGCTACGCCGCCGCGGGTACAAGCTTGCGATCGGCTCCTCAAGCAAAAACGCGGGCTTCATTCTTGCGCGGATCGCGCTGAGGGAGGCTTTCGACGCCGTATCCGACGGCAACAACATCGCAAATTCAAAGCCCGACCCCGAGGTCTTTTTAAAAGCCGCGGCCATGCTGAACGAGCGCCCGGAGAATTGCCTCGTCGTGGAAGACGCGGAGGCCGGGCTTCTCGCCGCGCATCGCGCAGGCATGAAGGCAGCGGGCATAGGCCTTGCCGCCGCCAGTAGAACCGCGGACTTTCGCCTTCGCTCCCTCGACGAGCTTCTGGCCCTTTTGCCATGAGGCGATGGCGCGCCGTTTTTTGATGGTATGACGCTTGGCAGATAAGCGGAATTTTGCAAGATATGCAAACAAAGCGAACCGGCATTGAGGCAAACGGTATCTATGCGGTAAGGTTTTCGGCAATTTCCTGCGGCGCAGGACGCAAGACTCGTTGACGCAGGGAGATCGTCATACGGCAGGCGGCGCATATACGCTCCCGCACATATTCGGAATTTATCTCTTCCCGGCTTAAAAGCATATCTAGGAAGTAATTAACAAACCCATAGGCGATAAAATCTATAGCCATAAGCATATCGTCGGATGATTGGCTGATTTCGTATTGTTTGCCGAAAAGGGAGCGCTCTATCTGGCACAAAATGACGGGGCGAAGGCGATGGGAAAAGTGGTCTCGGCCCAGAACCGTTATCGCTTTGCGATAGAAGGAACGGTGCTTATCTAAAAGAAGCAGATAATTGCAGCAGCATTTCTCAAGGCTCAAGTCGGATTGCTGGGCAAGCGGCGTAAAAAGGCAACGATCCAGCTCCCATTCCAGAACGTCGTATATATCCTGAAAGTGGTAGTAGAAGCTCTGGCGCTTCATTTTGGCTAAATTCATTACATCCTGAATGGTTATCTTTTGAAATGGCCGTTCCTGCATCAAGGCGTGCAGGGAGGCGGCGATTCTTTTTTTTGTATCGCAACACATGATATTACCCCCTCCTATTCCAGCAAGAGAAATGCCGTTGCATGATACGTTACAAACCTACATTCTCCACACCGTTTCACTCGTCGCCGATATGGCGGCGGCGCCCGCATCCAGCGCGTCTATCACATCCTGCTTGCTTACGATAAGCCCGCCGGCCAGTATGGGAAGGCCGGTTATCGCCTTGATGCGCCTGATCGCGGAAGGTATTACGCCGGGCAGAATCTCGAGAAAATCAGGGTTTACGTCTTTAACGTTTTTCACCTCCTCCAATGCTCTTGAGTCTATGATAAACAAACGCAGAATCGTGAATAAGCCGAGCTCTTTGGCCCGGCGAATAAGATTGGGCCGGGTGGTGATTATACCATCCGCCTTGGTATTGGAATGAATGAAATCAACGGCGATTTCCTTGCCGGACAGCCCGTTTACAAGGTCGATGTGAACCATCGTAACCTTTCCCGCGTCCTTGATCAGTTGTACAATCTTGCCGATATTACAAATGTCGCCATATAGGATGAATACCACATGGATATCGTTCGGTAATCGGAGGCACCGCCTAAGCTCATCGTCGTTTTTTACGGCTGCGATGATGGGATTTGCTTGCACTGCCTCGAAAAATCTGTTATCCATGCAGAACGTTCCTTTCAGTTGAAAGATGACAATAGACAAGGGCGAGGCCCGCTGGTATGATGCTATTTTAAAAGTACCCGTCAAAAACCATCAGACAGAAGCAATGCAGATACGATAAAAGAGCATAGAAACACACAACCCTTTCGGGCCAGTTTGTTCTATGCTCAAAACTCAAGAACGCAACTATATTGCCAAGAATCTATATAAAGTATAGCAGCCGCAAAAACGAAAGTCAAGAAAAAGATGGAAAAAGGTAGAAGAATAGTAAGATAAAAAATTAACAATCCGGGCGCCTCTTATCTCTACTGCCGCTTGCGCAGCAGCGCACAAAGCTCCGGAAGCGTCATTGCGCCCGTAGATGCTGCCGCTCCATCTACCAGCAGCACGGGAACATGCTCGATATGGTGCTTTTCGACCAACGCGGGGTAAAGATTGGCGTCTATCATATGGGCGCTTATAAGCGGATTTTCCGCGGCGACACGCTGCGCGTTTATCACCAGCTGCGCGCAATGATGGCAGGCCAGGGAAACACAGATCGTAAGATGCGCGGGCTTGCTGATGCGGGCGATGTCCTTTAGCGTGGGCTTATCAAGGGGGCGGGAAGCGCCGGCGGCGGAAAGGAGCGCGGAAACGAAGCCGGTTATCTCCTTGCCCCCGGGAACGCCGTGGAAAGCAAAACGGCAAAGGCCGGATTCTCCAACAAAGCCCGTGGCGGGCAGATATTCCGCATCCAGGGCGGCATCTGCGTCAAGATCCTCTCCCGGGGAGAGAAACTTAAGGGAAATGCCGGGGCAAAGGCGGGCGAAATGCCTAAGGAACGCGGCCATTTCCGCATCCTTTCCACCGCTGCCGAAGATGGAGATGATGGTAACCGGGGTGCTGATGCGCGCAAGAAGCGGTGTGAGCTGGCTTTCAAGCTCCGGCGTGATCAGGGGGCTGCTGTCCGGGAAGCTATTGATATCGATTGCCATGGATCTTACCTCCAATCCATCATTGCGGCGTAAAAAACGGGCGGAGCGCAAAGGCGCTCCGCGCCGAAGAAACGGACAAGCGCGATCGCACGCGGCCTACAGCAGGCCTACCAAGTCCAGGCTGGGCGTGAGGGTATCGGCGCCCGGCTTCCATTTTGCCGGGCAAACCTGGTCGCCATGCGCGTGTACGAAACGGGCGGCCTGTAGCTTCCGAAGCAGCTCTTCGGCATTGCGGCCTATGCCCATGTCGTTTATCTCGTAAAGAACGACTTGCGCATCCGGATTCAGCACGAAGGTGGCCCTGAGCGCCTGGCCAAGGGATTCCTCCAGCACGCCGAACTGGCGCGCGAGATTCCCGGTGGGATCGGCAAGCATGGGATACGGGATCGAGCGAATGGTTTCGGAAGCATCGGCCCAGGCTTTATGGACGAAATGCGTGTCTTCGCTTACGGAATATATCCGGCAATCTTCCTTGGCAAAGCTTTCATAAAG
>CAZAZI010000027.1:0-10689 GCA_964489575.1 uncultured Oscillospiraceae bacterium
CCACGATGGCGGCAATGGAAACGGCAGGGTCCACGATCTGCTTATCCGTTACGGTAGATATCCAGCCGGAGGTGCCCAGGTAAATATGCGTTTCGCCTGGCGCCACGGCCCCCACGCCCACGCCGATCAACTCCGCATCCCCGCCGCCGCCATAAACGGCGGTTCCGGCGAAAAGTCCCAGCTCCGCGGCCGCCCCGGGCGTAACGCGGCCAGCTAAATCCGAGGAGGCGATGATGGGGGGGAGGTGGCTTATGTCCACCCCCGCCAAATCACATAACGCTTGGCTCCATGCGCATTGGGAGCCGCGCACATCGCACAGGAAGGTGGCGTAGGCCGAGCCTTCGGTCATGGTCATCTCCCCTGTGAAGCGGGAGATCAGATAGTCCTTGACATCCAGCCATTTGTAGATGCGGCTGTAGACTTCGGGTTCATTCTCCTGTACCCATTTGTATTTCCACAAAGGGTCCTTGATGCTGGTGGGCGCGGCTTTCGTAAGGGAGAGCCAGGTGAGTAGCTTGCGCACGTTGTAGCCTGCGACGCGGGGCGCTTGCGCGAAGCCCCGGGCGTATTGCTTTTGCGCCCGATTATCCATATAGCTCATAGCCGGCCGCAGGTGCCTGCCGTCTTTGCCGACCAACACCAGGCTTTGCATCTGCGAGCAAAAGGAAACCGCTGCGACCGCTTCCGCAGGCAGGCCTGTTTTTTGCAAAACCTCTTTGGTCGTTTGGCAAAGGGCGGCCCACCACTCATCCGGGTCCTGCTCCGCGCCGCCGTTTTTAAGCATGTAAAGGCCGTAGCCCGCATAGGCGGAGCCGGCGAGGGCGATTTTGCCCGCCAGGCGGAACAAGCAGGTTTTCACCCCGGTGGTGCCCACATCATAGGTGATCGCATAGGTTAGCGCAGGCATAAGAAACCCCTCCCAATATCCGAAATTCCCGCAGGGCGGGCCGCAGGTGCAACATATAAGTGAGTGCTCACTCTCTAAGCATGTATAAAAAAGCGGATGCGAGCAAAATTGCTCTGTCCGCATCCGGCAAGCCGGTGGAAATGCCGCCTATTGGGCCAGGTCGTTGGTGTTCATCTGGCCGCGATAAACCACGAAGCGGCAGTATAGATATTCGAGCACCAGGTTGCAAAGCATGGTTACGCCCAGAACGAGGTAGTCGTTAACGCCCGCGCGTTCCGCCGCGTCTCCCAGCCAGGTGGAAAGGGGCGTAAAGACCAGATAAAACCCCAGCACCAGCAGCATCGCCTTGGGCACATTGGCAGCTGATTTGAAGGTGAAGCGCCGGTTGAGCGTGAAATTATAAAGCACCGAGGCCGTGAGGGCGATAAGATAGCTAGGCCAATAGGGGAAGGAGGTGACCTCGTTGAAGAGGGTAAACAAAAGCACCTGGATCAGCCCGGCGGAAGCGGAAAACAGGGTGAATTTGAGGGCCTGCAAGGCCGTTTGCCCGGATGTGAGCGCCGCCGGCTGGGTTTTTTCGCTTTTCATGCGTGGCCTCCCAATATGGAGTGAGTGGTCGCTTGCTGTTTTGGTTCTACCATAAACGCAGCGCCTTGTCAACAGAATTGATGGATGAAATTTGCGCGCCCACGCGTATTTCGCAAAAAAACGAGCAATAGCTTATTCTAGCCAGCAAAAGGCGCCTGGGGGTTTGGGGGGAACAGCCCCCGGAAGCGCAAATCCGGTTTTGGCGGCGCGTACGCCGAAATGGATGAAAGCCGTAGGCTTTTGTTCCACGCAGGGCTAGCCGGCGATACCCCGGCATAAGAAAACCCTAAAAAAGCAAACAAGTGGCATAGCCGCTTATTTGACTTATGGGATGCCGAACATGCTTTGCAGGCCCTTCATGATGCAGCGGATCACATGCTCGTTGTCCTTGGCGTTGCGCTCGCCCAGAAAAAGGGAAAAGCGCTTTTGATAATAGGGGCAGGCAAAGGAATACTGCATGGCCATCAGCTGGTTATCCAGCATAAAGGCTAGGAGCTGTGCGTCGATATCCTGGCGCACCTCGCCCCGTTGCTGGGCGGTGGCGATCAGCTCGCGATAGGCTTCGGCCGTTACGCCCTCGATGCGCTGGGCCAAGGCCTCGGCCCGCGCGCTGTCGTGCTCCGAAGTGAATACGCTGTAGAGGCGGATAAGGTTGGGGTCGCGCTTGGAATAATCCTGCGCCAGGCGCAGGAGCTTCTCCAGCTTGGAGAGGAAGCGGATGTCCTCGGCCAAAATAACGCCCACGAAAGTCGCCATGATGGCAGCCTCGTATTCCACGATATACATGAAGAGGTCTTCCTTGGCCGCGAAATATTTATATAAGGCCCCCACGCTAATCCCCGCGATTTGCGCGATGCGGTTCACATTGGCCCCAGTATAGCCGAAGGCGGCGAATTCCTCTACGGCAGCGGCGATGATGCGGCCGCGCTTTTCTTCGCCGATGCGTAAAAAAAGCTCGGATGCATATCCCCCTGCCTGCTTTTCCATGTGGAATTCCCCTTTCTGTTCGGATAAACCTAAACATGCGTTCCTCACAATCATAAAGGAGAAACAGGAAAATTACAAGGTTTTGTATTGACAATCCCATGGGGATATGATAGAAAATGAAGTAGTGAGCAATCACTCACTTTTTGCATTTCAGAAAGGATGTCTGCCATGAACGCGGGAAAATCGCTAAGCCGCTATGTCGACGCCCAGGCTGTAACCAAGAAGCTGGACGAATTGATCAAGCTGCCCATCTATTCGATTACACAGGATGCCCTGCGGCGCTACGAGAGCGAATATTTCGACAAAAAGTGCGCCGGCTCCAAGGCGCGGATCGCAGCCGCCAAGGCCATCATACCCGGCGGCGTGCAGCATAACCTAGCCTTCAACTATCCCTTCCCGCTGGTTTTCACCAGCGCCAAAGGGCACATGCTCAAGGATATCGACGGCAATCAATATTACGACTTTTTGCAATCCGGCGGGCCCACGGTGCTGGGCAGCAATGATGATTTCGTGCGCGCCAAGGTATGCGAGCTTTTGGATACCTGCGGCCCATCCACCGGGCTATTCCACGAATATGAATATCTGCTGGCTTCTAAAATCGCGCAGCTTATGCCCTCGGTGGATATGTTCCGCATGTATACCTCTGGCACGGAGGCCTGCATGGTGGCGAGCCGCGTGGCCCGATTAGCTACCAAAAAGAAGCACATCGTGAAGATGGGCGGCGCATACCACGGCTGGAGCGACCAGTTGGCCTATGGCATCCGCATACCCGGCACCAAGGGCCTGCAATCCCACGGCATCCCGGGATTCTGCTTCAGCCGTACGGAGGAGTTTTTCCCCAACGATTTAAATAGCCTGGAGCGCCTGCTGCGCCGCAATGCCCTTCGAGGCGGCACGGCGGCGGTTTTTCTCGAACCCATCGGCCCGGAAAGCGGCACGCGGCCCGTGGATTTCGGCTTTGATAAGGGTGTGGAGGTCCTCTGCCGCAAATACGGCGCGCTGCTGGTCTTTGACGAGGTGGTCACGGGCTTCCGCATGGGCATGGATGGCGCCCAGGGCTATTTCGGCGTTTCGCCGGATCTCACCGTGTTCGGCAAGGTGATTGCCGGCGGCTACCCCGGCGCGGGCGGCCTGGGCGGCAAAAAGGAATACATGCGCTTTTTAGGCGCGGGCCTTGACGGCGGTGGAAAGAAGGCCCTTTCGGGCGGCACGCTGGCCGCCAACCCCCTCAGTTGCGCCGCCGGGTACCATACCCTGTGCGAAATGGAGCGTACCGACGCCTGCGCCAAGGCCAATGCCATGGGCGATCTGCTTGCGGACGGGTTATGCGACCTGATCGAAAAGCATAAGCTGCCCTTTGTTGCTTATAACGTGGGCTCCATCTGCCATTTGGATACCCTGGGCACCATGCATTTTGCCATCGATTGGTCAAAGCCCTGGAAGGTGCCCGCCATTCTCAAGCAGACCTCGGCCCGCAAGAAGGAGATGGAGCACATGGGCGCGGCCTATATGGCCGAGGGCCTGGTGACCCTGGCCGGCAACCGCCTCTATACCAACGCCACCTATACGCCTAAGGATATCGCCGAGGTGCTCACCCGCTTTGAGCGGGTGCTGGCGCAGGTAGCGGCCACGATATAGCGCGAGGGAGGGATATGCATGCAGGAGCGCATAGCCAAAACGGAAGTGATCGCGGCCGGCCAGGAACTGGTAGCGCGGGGCCTGGTGGCTCGCACTTGGGGCAACGTCAGCTGCCGCATCGATGAGAACACCTTCGCCATTACCCCAAGCGGCATCGGCTACGAGCGGCTCACGCCCGAGGCCATCGTGGCTGTGGATATCCGCACCTTAGAATACGCGGGGAAGGTGAAGCCTTCCTCAGAAAAGGGCATCCACGCAGCCGCCTACCGCCTGCACCCGGATGCAAACTTCGTAATCCACACCCACCAGGCCTACGCCACTTGCTTGAGCATATCCGGCTATGACGCCCTGGCTCCCGATGAGGATGAGCGGGCCATCCTGGGCGGGGGTATCCTGCGCGCGGCCTACGCGCTGCCCGGCACCAAGGCCCTTAGAAGGAACGTGGAAGCGGCCCTCGCGGCGGGCGGCAGCGCCCTCTTGATGGAGAGGCACGGCGCGCTGCTTACCGGGGCGGATCGGGCCATGGCCTTTGCGCGCGCTTTGGCGCTGGAGGCCGTGTGCCGCCGGGCCGCGCCTAAGATACCCCTCGCGGCGGCGGAGCCGCCCGCAATCCACAGCCGCCGCCTGGATAGCGATAGCTTTATGATATGCGGCTTAGCAGAGGATGGAGGGGGGCGAGAGCTTCAGCTGCGCGAGGGCGGCCTCGCGCCCGTGGCGGCGCTGCACGCGGCCATCTACCGCGCCTATCCCGCCTTTGCCAGCATCATGCACCTATCCTCGGAGGTTATACGCAAAGCCATGGAGGCTGCGGCCTTCCTGCCCGCGGTGTTGGATGATTTCGCGCAGATGGTGGGGGGCGATATGAAGGCATGCGGCGCGCTTTCCCCGGTTGATCTGCAAAGCGCCATTCGGGCGGCTGTGCGCGGCCTTAGAGGCCGCAACTGCGTATATATCCGGGGCCTGGGGGCTATCGGCTGCGCGGCCACGGCTGCGGATTGCGGCGCTGTGCTGACGCTGGCGGAAAAGAACGCCCTCGCATATCTCAACGCGCGCGCGAACGGCCCCGTAGCCGCCCTTTCTCTGCTCGACCGCAAGCTGATGCGGCTGGTCTACACCCGCAAATATTCCAAGAAAAAATAAAGCCTATGCAGGAGCCCGCAGCGCCCGGGAAAGCGCCCGGGCGCTGCTATTGCGCGCGGCAATTCTGTGCTATACTGAATGGAAATAACAGGATGCCCCTATGAAGGGCCGATTGGGAGGGCATGCCATGAAAAAAGCCGTTGCCATGCTGCTGTGCATCATCGTCATCCTTGGCGCGTTCCCCGCCGCAGCCCATGCGGATGTGGGCCCTAAGCCATCTGTGACCATCGATTTTGAGGGGCTGGAGGGCCGGCGCTATTATGCTACGTTGCTTTCCGACTATCCCACCACCGGCCCATTTTCGGCCCTGGAGGAAGGCGAGGAAGCCTATTCACCTTATCAGCAAGGCGAGGCGGATTACGATATCTTCCGCAAATTCGTCCAATACGAGGATGCGGATGGTTTTTACTTCCTGCAATATTTTGAGGATTGCACACAAAGCCACAGCTTTAGCTGGACGTATTACCCGCCCGATACATTCAAGGTGCTGCTCTATTTCCCGGATACCGATAGCTTTCTTACGGATAACGGGCGCTACCGGCGCTATGCCTTCGATAGCTACTTTACCGCCGCCGTGGAGGCGGATGGAACGCTAAGCATCATAAAATCCTATGATTATACGGGCGAAGCCCTTTCGCTGGCTGTGCGGATCGTTTTAACCATCGCCATTGAGCTGGCTGTAGCCCTGCTTTTCGGCCTGCGGGAAAAGGGGCGGCTGCGCTTTATCATCCTGGTCAACCTGCTTACCCAGATCGCCTTGAACGTGATCCTCGGCATCGTCAATTACCAATCGGGCTTCTTTGGCTTGCTGGCCGTCTACTTCCTGCTGGAAATGGCCGTGTTCGTCCTCGAGGGGGCCTTGTATGCGGCCTTCCTGCCCAAGCGTGGCGAAAAGAAGCTCCCCCGCTGGCTAGCCTGGGTTTATTCTCTGGTTGCCAATAGCCTTTCCTTCCTGCTTGGCCTGTTCCTTGCCGTTCTGTTGCCCGCTATATTCTAAGGCGCTCCGCCCATTAAAAAAGTGGCCCGCGGGTCACTTTTTTGCGTCCATTTTCTATTCTTTCTCCACCAGCTTGGCGGCCTGGCTGGCCGCGATAAGGATGGGATCGTAAACCGGGGCTACGGGCGGGGCATAGACCAGGTCAAGCGCGCTAACCGCCTGCACCGTCATGCCGGCGGTGATGGCCGTGGCCAGCGCGTTGATGCGCCCTGCCGTGCTTTCGCCGCCCAGGATCTGCGCGCCCAGCAGGCGGCCTGTGCTCGTATCCAGCGTGAGGCAGATGCGGGCAAGGCTGGCGCCGGGATAATAAGGAGGCTTATCCTGCTTATGGATCATGCTTTGCGCGGCCTGAAAGCCAGCTAGGAGCGCCTGCTCATGGGTAAGGCCGGTTTGGCCGATATAAAGATCAAAGAGCTTGGCGGCCTGCGAGCCCAGCACGCCCGGGAAGGCGGCCTCCTCGCCGCCGATATTGCTGCCGGCCACGCGGCCCTGCTTATTGGCCGTGGTGCCCAGGGGGACGTAAGCAGGTTGGCCTGTGATGCGGTTTTTCATCTGCACGCAGTCCCCGCAGGCCCAGATGTCGGGATCTTCCGTTTGCATGGCGTCGCTCACCACGATGGCTCCCCGCGCGTTTACTGCAAGGCCCGACTCGGCTGCCAACCGGCCGTTGGGCCGCACGCCCACGCTCATCAGCGCCACATCCGCCTCGTACCGGCCGCCATCCTGCGTTAAAACCCGGCGGGCGAGGCCCTTTTCAACTTGCAGCTCCGTTACCCGGCTGCCAAGGCGGATATCCACGCCGTGCTTTTGCATCTCCCCTAAAACGATTTCCGAATAGGCTTCGGGCAGCGTGGGCAAAAGCCGCGATTCGCTTTCGAATACCGTGACGGCGATTCCCCGAAGCTGCAATTGCTCGGCCACCTCCAGCCCGATGAAGCCGCCGCCGATCACGGCCGCGCTGCGGGCGCTTTTGAGCCGCTCCACAAGGGCCAGGCCATCCTCTACGGTGCGCAGTGTAAGCACGTTCGCCGCATCCGCCCCCGGTATCGGCAGGCGGATGGGATTTGCGCCGGTGGCGATCACCAGCTGGTCGTAGGCGTCGCCAAACTCCATGCCATCCTCCAGCCGGCGCACGACCACCAGCTTGTGCGCCCGGTCGATGCGGATGACCTCGTGATGAAGGTACACGGTGATATCGCGCTGCGCTTGCAGCTTTTCCGGCGTGAGGGCAATCAGTTCCCGCGCGTCGCGGATCATATTTCCGGCAAAATAGGGCAGGCCGCAGGCTCCATAGCTGGCGAAGCCGCTCTTTTCATAAACCGCAACGGAGAGGGCGGGCAGCAGACGCTTGGCCTTGGAGGCGGCGCTCAGCCCCGCCGCATTGCCACCGATCACGATCAGTTTCTGGCTCATAACAGCATCCTCCTCTATTCACATCATGGGGCAAATAAGCGGCATAGGCCACTTGAGAAGATCGTTTGATGCCCGCCTTCACCGGCAAGGCCGCCGCACCGGGCAACAGGGACAGGGGCAGGACAAAGGCAACGCGAATACAAAAATACACCGGGCCGTTTTGTGCTTGCTCAACCGTGGTTCCTCCCATGATTCGGCTTGCTTTTTGCGGCCGCGCCGGGCGGGGGGGGCGTGTAACGATTTTTGGCCGAAATGCGTCGATTATGTATTTAAATTCTATCATTGCAGAGGCCGCCGTGTCAATTTCCGAAAGGCACGGCGGGCCGTAATTATGGCTGAATTTAGAAGGCGCCTTTGCGCAATTGTGGCAGATTGTGGAACAAATCCAACAAATGGCACGGGCGGCTTTTGCTGCAAAAAAATTGTATTTATAATGCTATTGCGGATTAAAAAATTCCGCCGGATGGAGGTTAGGCATGCGAAAGGTCGGTTCCACAAAAAAGGGCGGGGCAGCGGGAGAGAACATCCAACAGCAACTGGAGGGCCTGCTGGGAAGCGGGGCATCCAGGCGCAAGCCGCCCAAGTGGCTGTGGTTTGCCGTGGGTGGGGGCGCGCTGATGCTGGGCGGAACGATTTTCGCCTTGGTTCTGGCCAACCGGAGCGCCGCTTCCGGCCAGGTAACCTACCGGGAATTCACCGTGCAGCGGGGGGATGTAACAGTGGGCTCCACCGAGAGTTCTTCTATCTCTTTGACGCGCGAAACCATCGATTTCCCCGTGTCTACCACCATTGAGGAGGTCTATGTGAAGGCCGGCTCCTATGTGGAGGAAGGAGAGCCGGTGATGCTGCTAAACGTTGAACAGGTGCAATTCGGCCTGGCAAGTTATGAGCTTGAGCTGGAGCAGGCTGGCCTTGAATTGGAGCAGGCCAAGCTCAAGCAGGAAACCGGCCTTTTGGAAGCCCGGCAGAAATACCAAACCGCCAAGCAAACCGGCAAGCTGGCGGATAGCACCGAGGCCCTCAGCGTGGCGGAATTGCAGCTGGCTTTAGAAACGGCGGAAAAGGCATTGGAAGAGGCCACCAAGGAGTATGACGAGTATGTCGTGCTCAATATAGACTATCCCTATGATTATGCCTACCTGACCTCGCTCGAGCGTAAAATGGAGCAGGCTCAAAGCAAGGCGGATACCCTCACCGAAGAGCTTGCCGGCTGCCAAGCCGACTATGACGACTTGGAGGATAGGATCGATGCGCTGACTGCGCAGATCGCGGATGAGGCGGATTCGGCGAAGAAGGCGGAGCTTGAAGCCGACAAAGCGCTTCTGGTGACAGATCTTGGAACCGTGGGCGATACAAAAAACCAGCTTCAGAGCGACCTCAATGATGCCAACACCAGCTATAAGAGCGCCAACAGCACATACACCAGCTATAAAACCTGGTATAACGAGAAATACGGCAACACCACCGATGCGGACGACCTGGCCAAAAAGGTGTCCGATTTGCAGACCCAGGTAAACAAGGCGGCCCTGGCCCTAACCAAGGCGGATATGAGCCTGACCACCGGCACGACCACAGCCGGGCAGAAGGCGGAAACAGCCGCCACCGGCGCTTCCGTGGCGGCCACAGAGCTGGAATTGGCGGAAATGGAGCTGCAACAGGCCGTGGACGCGGCGCAGGAAGCCTACGACGCCCTGGCCGCGGAGATCGTAGAGATCAAGAAGGTGGTGCGCGAGGATGGCCTGGTCTACGCGCCTTGCAGCGGCATGGTGGCCAGCGTGGCCTTTGAAGCGGGCGACAGCTTCGAGGTGACCTATGACCCGATGACGGAGCAGGTGCGGGAGCAAACCCTGCTAACCCTCACCGATATCGCGAACGTCTATGTTCCCATCACCATCTCTGAAGAGGATGTGCTGGATATCTCCATCGGCCAGCAGGCCAGCGTGACCATGACGGCCTTCAGCGGGCAAACCTTCGAGGCGGAGGTGGATACCATCAGCGTGGAATCTTCCCGAAGCGGCGCGGCCACCGTGAGCTATACGGTGAACGTGCGCTTTATTGGCGTGAATACCCAGCAGATGTTCGAAGGCATGAGCGCGGAAGTAACGCTGGTGCAGGGTCAGGTGCAGGATGTGCTCTATATTAACACCCAATGCGTGACCAATACCGGCGGCAGGGCCGTGGCTCTGGTGCGGGGCGAGGATGGGACGCCTGCGGAGAAGGAAGTAAAGACCGGCTTTTCCGATGGGCGCTATGTGGAGATCCTCAGCGGCCTTAACGAGGGGGAAACGGTGCTGGTGGAGAGCGCGGTGCAGCCATGATGCGGCTTAGCGAGATATGGCGCCTTGTTTGGGTGAATATCATCGAGAACAAGGCCAAGATGATGCTCACCTCTTTGGGCATTATCGTGGGCGCGGCCACCATCGTGCTGGTGATCGCCATCGGCAAGGGAGGCCAGAAGGATGTGGCCGACCAATTCAAAAACCTCAATGCGGGGGCCATCGAAGTGCAGGTGGGCAGCGGCACGGGCATGATGGAGATGGGCGGCATGATGCCCGAGGGCGGTTTCCCCGGCGGTGGCGGCATGCCCAGCTTTAGCGGCGGCAGCAGCGGCGGTGTGCCCAGCTTCAGCGGCGGCATGCCCTCCTTTGGCGGCGGCGGCAGCGGCCGCTCGGGCAGCAGTGGGCAAAGCGGCAACCAATCCCGCAATAGCGTTACCCTCACCACCGAGGATGTGGAAAACATCCAGCAGTATGTAAGCGGCCTTTCGGATGTGACCATCCTCGTATCCGGCGAGACAACGGTTTTCGGCGGCGGTTTGGAAGAGGAAAAGACCGTGACCGTGGTGGGCGCGCTGCCCAATTACCAGGCGGTGAGCAACCTCACGCCGCTCTACGGCAGCTTCGTCACGCAGGATAACCAGGATTTTGCGGATTATGTTTGCGTGATCGGCTATAGCCTGGCGGAGGAAATCTTCACGTACCCGGCCTATGCCTACGGCGATTATTTGCAGATCGACGGC
>CAZAZI010000028.1:0-10462 GCA_964489575.1 uncultured Oscillospiraceae bacterium
GAGGAATACATCGAGGATGCGCCCTATTCGCCCTTTGCCACCATCGGCTACAGCGAAAAGCCGGATGTGGTGGCGGCCAAAATATTAGAGGGCCGCGTAGCCATCGTTGTGGACGGCACGCCCTTTGTGCTCACCGCGCCCATGCTCTTCATCGAAAGCTTCCAAACCGCGGAGGATTATTATACCCGGCCCCTATATGCCACCCTCCTGCGCATCCTGCGCTTGTTTGCCTACCTGCTTACCGTGTTCGGCCCGTCCATCTATATCGCCCTCACGGCCTTTCATCACGAGCTGATCCCCACTACGCTGCTGTTGCGGATCGCTTCCGCGCGGGAAGGCACGCCCTTCCCGGTCTTTTTGGAGGCGCTGGTGATGATCGTCGCCTATGAGATCTTGCGCGAGGCAGGCGTGCGCCTGCCTCGCGCCGTAGGCCAGGCCATCAGCATCGTGGGCGCGCTGATCATGGGCGAGGCCGCCGTGAACGCGGGTATCGTGGGCGCGCCCATGGTCATCACCATTGCCGTAACGGCGGTTGCAGGCTTTTTGGTGCCCTCTCAGACCGACTCCAGCTCCATGCTGCGTATCGCGATGATGGTCCCAGCCTCCTTCTTGGGCCTTTATGGCGTGGCCTTCGGTTTTTTGGCCCTGCTAATCCACCTGGCCACGCTGGAATCCTTCGGCGTATCCTATTTTGATAGCTTTTCCCATGCTTCCGATATTCAGGATACGGTGATACGCACTCCCCTTTGGTTCATGAATAAGCGCCCGCCGCGCATCGCTAAGGGCGATACCACCCGCGGCCATTTCTTCGTGCCGCCCCTGCGTCCCTTTGCGGCAGGGGAGGACGGGCCGCAGGGAGACGAGCTATGAGGCCCCATACCAAGCGCTTGGCCCTGGCCCTAGCCCTGCTCTTAACGGCTTCCACCCTTAGCGGCTGTTGGGATAATAAGGAGATCAACCAGCTGACCATCATCATCGGCAGCGCCGTGGACATTTCCTCCGTACCCGGCATGATCGACCTCACATTGGAAATCGCCAATACCCAAGGCTCTGAAGCCGGCTCCGGCGGCTCTTCCGGTGGGGGGCAGGATGGAGGGGGAAATTCGGCGTTTTCCATGCTCAAGGCCACCAGCGCCACCGTGATGGGCTGCCTCATACAGATTGACCAGAACAGCAACCGTACATCTATGCCCAAGCATAACCAGGTGCGCCTTTTCGGTTCCGCGTTGTGTGAGCAAGGCCTCAAGAACCATATCGATATGTTCATGCGGGATCAGCAGACCCGCATGGAGGTGCCTATGCTGGTGGTGGAGGGCAACGCGGGCGAGGCTATGTCCGCCAGGCTGGCAGAAGCGGAACTGTGCGGCATATTCCTGGCGGGCATGCTGGAGGATCAGGTACGCATATCCCCAGCTTACCGCGTCCGCCTGATCGATTTTATGAAGACCCTCTTGGAGAGAACTACCAGCGCCGTTATCCCGCTGGTGAAGCTTTTTAACGAGGGAGAAAAGCAGTCGATCAACATAATCGGCATGGCTGTATTCAAGGATGACCGGATGGTGGGCCGCCTAAGCAACGACGACAGCCTGGGCTATATCTGGTCTTTGGGAAATGTGAAAACCAGCAACGTCATGCTGACGGAGGGTGCCAATACGGCCATGCTGCATATTTCGCGGCTGGACTGCAAGCGAAAAGTGGCCCTGCGCCCGGATGGCGGCGTGCGCGTGGAACTACATCTCACGGGCATATCCGGCATCGCGGAACTGAGCGGCTTTGGCCAAGCCAAGCCAGCGGAGCTGATGCCCTATCTCGAAACCCTAGCCAAGGCGGAGATCCGCGAGCGCATCCTTGCCACCTTTGAAGTTGCCCAGGAATTGCAGGCGGATATCTACGGCTTTGGCACATCCGTCTACCGTGAATATCCCCGGCAATGGAAGGAGATGAAGGGCAACTGGGACGAGCTCTTCCAGCAGATTGAACTGATCGTGGAGGTCGATCTTCGGCTGGTCAACACCGGGCAGATCGTGCAATCCCTGACGATGGAGGAAAACAGCCAATGAAAATCGATCGTTCGCAGATATCGGGCAGCCGCTTTATGTTTGCCATTGCCTTTTATTTGCAGTCCTCTTCCCTGCTCACCTCCCTTGTGGCTGGCATCACCAAGCATGAATCCTGGCTATCCGTGCTCTTTGGCATCGTGCTGGCCCTGCCCCTGATCTATTTATTTCGGACGCTGATGGTCACCTTCCCACAAAAGGATCTGTTGCAGATTTTGGAGGAAGTATTCGGCCCTATCCTCGGCAAACTGCTGGGCATTGCCTACGCATGGTTCTTTATCACCCTGGCCGCCCTTAACCTGCAGGATCTGGGCGATTTCGCCAAGATCACCATGATGACGGAAACGCCCCAGCTGATGCTGACCCTGATATGCATGCTGGTGTCAGTCTATGCCGTACGCCACGGGTTTAAGGTCGTAACCCAATACGGCACGCTTTTTACCTTTGCCGAGTTCGGCATTTTGTTCGTTACCATCATATTGCTGGCTAACCAGATGGATTTTAGGAACCTCCTGCCCCTTTTCACCCAGCCCGCGCTGAAATACATCCATAGCACCCACCTCATCCTCACCATCCCCTTTGGCGAGCTGGTTGTGTTCCTGATGTGCGCGCCCTGCGTCCGCCTTTCGCCCAAGGACACTACCAGGTGTTGGCTTAGCGGCGTAGCCATCGGCATGCTTACGCTGCTGATCGTTCTGCTAAGGGATATCTCCATCCTGGGGGATGCCATCTCCATGTTCACCCTGCCCGGATTGGTGGTGCTGCGGTTGGTAAACCTGGGCCAATCCCTCAGCCGCATGGAGATCCTCTTTGCCGTGGCCTTGATGATGCTGCTCTATTTCAAGATCTCCGTGCTCTGCTATGCCTCCACCATCACCGTGGCCCGCCTGCTGGGTATCACGGCCTATAAGCGCCTGGCCTTCGTGACGGGCCTGCTGATCCTGGCCTATTCGCCTACGCTGTATCACAGCTCCGTGGAGCATACCGCCTCCGCCTGGGAGACCACGCCCAGCATCTGGACGCCCTTTGAGATCCTGCTCCCCCTGCTGACCCTCATCGTAGCCAAAATACGCAAGCTGCCCAAGGCAGAGGCCCCCGCTTGCGGCCGGGAGGCTTAGCATGGGCTGGATACTGACGGGCTTTGCCTTGGTCGCGCTAATCGACCTGCCGCCCCTCGTTAGGCGGCGCAACAAGCGGGCCATTGTCGCCTTCCTGTTCCTTTTCGGCGCGGCCTTAGCCCTCTCCATCCTTCAAAACCTGAGCGTGGAAATCCCGAGCATGATGCTGCTCTTCGACCGCATGTATAAATCCATCGGCCTGGCGTATGTGATGCAGTAGCGCCGGCCAAAACGCAAAAGAGTGGCCGAAGCCACCCTTTCCGCGGGCTGTGGCGGGCCGCAAGCGGCCCGCCTTACGCGGGGCAAAACCTAATCGATCTGAATCCGCCTGCCCCGCGGGGATTGATCGCCCCGCTTGGGCAGGGCGAGTTCCAAGACGCCGTCCTTATAGGCGGCTTTGATCTTCTCCGCATCGATATCGGAAATATCGAAGCTGCGGCAGTAAGAACCGTATGCCCGCTCACGGCGGAGGAAGCTCTCGCTTTTCTCTTCCTTGCTTTCCTCGTGCTGCACGCTTATCACCAAGTCGTCACCATGGATGTCCAGGTGGATATCCTCCTTGGCTACGCCCGGCAGATCCGCTTTAAGCAGAAACTGGTCGCCTTTATCCAGAACGTCCGCTCGGAATGCGCCCCAGCCAAAGCTGGGCATGCCGCCAAAGAAAGCCTTCTCAAAATCGTCAAAATAATTGGCAATGCTGTTTATATTTCCATTGCTCCTGCGGTAAGGAATCAGTCCACGCATAATGAAAACCTCCTTTTTGCTTTCGTGGTTCCGTATGTATGGGAACGGCGTTTCGGATTCGGCCCGCCGCCCCCTTTTGTTTACATACCTATCATACAAACGCATTGTTACGGCAGTTTGACGGCATCTCAATGCAAAAGCAAATTTTTAGCACTCTTGGTTGCCGAGTGCTAATGGCGTCGCCTGCCGTAACATGCAGCAGCGGCCCGCTACGCGGGCCGCTGGTCGCTTATATGCTTTTGTTACGCCTCGTTCGCGGGCTTCGTGGCCGGCTTAAACGCCGGGCTATAGATGTAGGGCACCAGCACCGTGGCGATGTTGCGGTGCGTGCGCATCCGCTGCTCGATGTGGTAGGCGGTCTGGTTATGCAGGAGCGTAGCGAACCAGGGCTTTTCCATAAAGCGCGGCATCACCATGGTGATCATCTCGCCGGGCCGCAGGTTTATCTCCTTGGGCGCGAGGTAGGCCTCGATCGGCTCAATGATCTCCCGGTAGGGCGAGGTCACGACCTCGAGCGGAATGTCGATCCCGGTTTCCCGCCATTTGGTTTGCAGTTCTTCCCCTGTCTTTTCATCCGCCGCCACATGCAGGGCCACCACGTTCCTGGTGAGAAGGTTCGCATAGTTGACGGCCTTGAGGGTGGATCGGTTCAGCGCGCCTACCAGTACGATGCACAGGTTGTCGTCCTTGCTCTCGCTTTTATGGTAATGCGCCATAAAGTCGCTGACCGCGAGCTGGCTGGCCACGAATTCATAGTGCTTTTCGATGCGGTGCATCACATAGGCGATGGCGGGGATCACGATGGCCAGCGCCCAGGCGCCCTGGGTAAACTTGGTCATGAACACGATCACGGTGCCTGTGGCGGTCATCAGCGCGCCAAAGCCGTTGATCAGCAGCTTGTGCATATATCCCTTGCCTTTGATGCGTAGCCACCTGGATACCATGCCCGCCTGGGACAGCGTGAAGGATAGGAACACGCCCACCGCGTACATGGGAATCAGGCGGTGCGTATCCGCCTGGAAGGCCAGCAGCAGCACCCCGCCTGCGGCAAAGATGAAGAGAATGCCGTTGGAAAAGCTCAACCGCGCCCCCCTGTGCATGAACTGGCGGGGCATATAGCCATCCTCTGCCAGGATGGCCAGCAGCGTGGGCAAGCCGTTATAGGCCGTATTGGCCGCGATCAGCAGGATCAGCGAGGTGGCGAATTGCAGCACGTAGAACATCGGCCCCCTGCCGAATACGGCTTGGCCCACCTGGGAGATCACCGTTTTGCCCTCTAAGGGAATCACGCCCAGGTAGGTCACCAGCAGCACAGAGCCGCCAAAGATCACCACGATGATGCCGACCAGGATAAACAGCACCTGCTTAGCATGGTGCTGCGAGGGGGCTTTAAAGGTAGGCACGGCATTGCTCACCACCTCCACGCCCGTGAGCGCGGAGCAGCCCGAGGCAAAGGCCTTCAAGCAGCAGCATCAGGGAGACCGCGCCCATGCCGGCCTCCGCAGCCACATCGGGCGCATAGACCACGGGCTTGAGCGTGCCCATCGCCATCTTGATGAAGCCGGTGCCCAGCAGGATGCCCATCACCAGGATGAACGCATAGGTCGGGATGCCGAACACCTTGGAGGATTCGCGCATGCCGCGCAGGTTGAACAGCGTAATCACGCAAAGGAACAGCATCGCCAGCGGCACCCGCATGTCATGCAGCTGCGGGAAAGCCGAGATCAGCGCCGCCGTAGCCGAGGAAAGGCTTACAGCCACCGTCATCACATAATCCACGATCAGCGCCGCCGCCGCCGCAAGCGCCGCGCTGCGGTTGATGTTTTCTGCGGATACCACATAAGCGCCGCCGCCGTTGGGGTAGCTGGCGATAATCTGGGAATACGAAAAGGCCAGCACCAGCACCAAGACGATGATGGGCGCGGCCGCATAGCCAAGGTAGCCCACGGCCGAAAGGCCCAGGGTAGGCACCAGGATGATGAGCATCTCTTCGATGGCATAGGCCACCGAGGAGACCGCATCGCTGGCCATGATGGATACGCCCCAAAATCGGCCCAGCTTCTCGCTCTCCAAATCCGCATTTTGCAGCGTCTTTCCCAGAACAACGCTCTTTACCTGTTTCCAGGACATAAGAAGTTTCCTCTCCCCGTTATGTTATCTTTTTTTAATGGCACGCCTGCCGTTTTTCACCCACCGGCCGCATGCCTTCCTACCATCTGATGAATCATAGGTGAAAATTATTTTTTTGTCAAGAGGGCCCGAGGCCGACCTCCCCGCCCAAATGAAAACATTGTAAACATAGGCGTCGGCCCGCTAGAAACAAAGGATATGCCCCCTTACGAAAAGGGGCCGGATTTAGGCTCTCTCGCCTTGAGTCAGGGTTACGCATCGTACAAAAAATAAAAAATTTATGCGGATTTTGGTTTGTCCGGCTTCGCCCGGCCGCTCCGCCCCCCAGGCTTATCTTGGCGGGGAAGGCCTGCGCTTATGCGGCGCGGGCATAGGCAGAGGGAGCGCCTTTCGGCGCTCCCTGCTTATGCATTTGCGAGCAAATCGCCCGCTTATCCCAGCAGATCGAAGTAATCTTTATAGCAGACCTTTTCCATATCCGCCTGGCTAAAGCCCCGTTTCTCCACCAGTGCTTGCGCCAATTGGCGGCCTTTGGAAATATCCTCAAGGCCCACGGTGCCCACATAGGTTTCCGCGATGAAGGAATCCGTGGTGTTGCTATTAAAGTATTCGAAAAAAATCGAAGCCCAGGGCCACGCGGTTAATGCCGATGAGCCCGGCGATGTGCTCCATGTGGCCGATCAGGTGCGCAAGGTCGCGCTTTTCATCAAGCGCAGATCAGGACCACCCGCTTACCAGGGTGCGTTCGCCGTTTTGCACAATGTAATATACCGTACTTTTATGGTAGAATAGAAAGGCGACGTGGTGCGAAGCGGCAGCATGGCCGTGCGCGCCCTCCATGCGGGCGGGCATGATCCCCAACAATCAGCAAGTGAGACGGCCTATGCGAATTTTGAGCGTAAGCGCACAAAAACCCCATTCCACAGGCAGCGGCGTTTATCTTACCGAAATGGTGCGCGCCTTTGCCGCTATGGGTCACAGCCAAGCCGTGGTGGCCGGCGTATATGAGGGCGACGGGGTATGCTTCCCCGCCGATGTGGCGTTCCATCCCATCTATTTCAATACCCCCGCACTGCCCTTCCCCATTGCCGGCATGTCCGACGAGATGCCCTACGAGAGCACGATCTACCGCCGGATGAGCGAGCAGATGCTGGAGCAATTCGAAGCGGCCTTCACAAGCGTACTTTTGGCTGTAGCGCAATCCTTTGAGCCGGATGTTATCATCTGCCACCATCTCTATCTTCTGACAGCCTTAACCCGGCGGCTTTTCCCCCAATTCGCCGTATGGGGCGTCTGCCACGGCACGGATCTTAGGCAGATGTACACCAATCCTCTGCGCCGCGCCTATATACGCGATGGCGTCGCTGCTCTGGACAAGGTCTGCTGCCTCCACGAAGCGCAGCGGCAGGCAGCCATCGCCTGCTATGGCCTATCGCCCACGCGGGTCAGGGCCGTGGGCAACGGCTTCAACCAGCAGGTCTTTTATAATAAGAATGAAAGGCGCCCCCATAACGAGGTGCGCCTGGTATACGCGGGCAAAATATCCGAGAAAAAGGGCGTATACAGCCTGATCGCGGCCCTGGATGAACTGGGCTGGGAGCGGGACGGCTTTTCCCTGCGGCTGGCGGGCGGCTGGAATGGCGAAGCGCAGCGCAGGCAGGCGGAGGACATGATCGCCGCCAGCGGCTGGGATATCTCCCTGCTAGGCTCGCTCAGCCAGCCGCAGCTGGCCGCGGAATTCAACCGGGGTGATATTTTCGTGCTGCCTTCCTTTTATGATGGGCTGCCGCTGGTGCTGGCGGAATCCCTGGCCTGCGGTATGCGCGCCGTTTGTACGGATTTGCCCGGCATCCGCCCTTTTATGGATGCCAACATTCCCGGCCATGGCATCCGCTTCGTGCAGCCCCCCGAGATGCGCGATACGGATACGCCTTTAGCCGGCTGCCTGCCCGCCTTTCACCGCAGGCTCGCCGCCGCCATCCAAGAAACCGCAGCGGCAACGCCCGGCGCCGCGCCCGACCTCTCCGCTCTCTCCTGGGCCGCGGTCTGCCGGCGGGTGCTGGCATAAGCAGGCCTGGCAATTCCGCAAACATCGATAGCGCTTCCCCGTCTCTTCGAGTGCGTGATCGCATATACTGTCACCACCTTAGAAAAGGCCTGGGGCGGAAATGCCTTGAGGCGCTTGAAAAGGATTGGCTAACGCCAGGCGGGCAGGCTTTCGTCAAAAGCCGAGTTCGAGCGTATTGGTAATGGATAGCGGCGCGCTAAACAAATTGCGGTACAAGCATAGATGGAGGTAACTTTATGAGCATTGCAGTTATTTCTTATTCGTTTACCGGTAATAACCGAAAGCTGGCGGCGGCTGTTGCCGAAGCTATCGCGGCGGAGCATATTGAAATCACCACGGATAAGCCACAAACAGAAGGCACGATCATAGCTGATATGCTATTTAACCGCACACCCAAAGTGCGGCTTCAGCCATCGGCATTGGAGCGCTATGAGCGCATCCTTTTTATCGCGCCGGTATGGATGGGGCAGGTCGCCTCGCCGCTTCGCGCTTACCTCAAGCACATTAAGACCCATCCAAAACCCTATGCTTTTGCTTCTATCAGCGGCGGCGCGCTAAACCCAAATCCGAAGCTTGCAGAGGGCATTACAAAAAGGGCGGGAAACAAGCCCGCAGCTTTCTTGGATATGCATATAGCCGAATTGTTCGTGATCGGGAAGGAGCAGGTGAAGACGAAGGAAACCGGCGAATATATCCTTACCGACGCGGATGTTGAAACGATTATCGGAATATTGAAAGAATCGCCCGTGTGGAAGTTTTGCCGCAACCCGTGAGCAAGGTTGGGCGATATCTTCCAAAATAAACATATCGCAAGAAACCGGAGAAAGGCTTATTTTCCTCATAAAAACCGTAGCCTAGGCATCAGCGATCCTTAAAAACGCCAAAGCCCACACCAGATTATTTTGGTGTGGGCTTGAGATCGTGGTGGTCAGAGTATCCAAAAAGCACCCATTCATCAAGTCCGCTAGGCTTAAATAGAGGCGAGGGGAATCGAAAATGGCGGGAAAACGCCGCAAGAAATGGTATAATGGAAGGGAGAAAAGGCAAGGCAGGGTCTGGGGAAATGGGATATATCAGGGTGCGGGTGCGGGAGCAGGAAACGCTGCTGCCGGGGAGCATTGATGCGTATGTATCTGCGAAAAATCCGGCGCGGGTGATCGACGCCTTTGTGGACGGGCTGGATATGCAGGCTGCGGGGTTCGAGCGGTATGTGCCGGCGCGGACGGGCAGACCCGCCTACGACCCAAGGGATTTGTTGAAGCTGTACCTGTACGGATACCTGAACCGGGTTCGCTCCTCCCGCATGCTCATGCGGGAATGCGGGCGAAATGTGGAGTTGTTCTTTTTGCTCGACCATGCTACGCCGGACTTTCGAACCATTGCGGATTTCAGGAAGCGGAGCCGCAAAGCTATCCAGGCCGTGTTCCGGGAATTCGTGGGCGTCTGCGGGGCCCTGAAGCTCCTGGGGACGGACACGGCTGTGATCGACGGCACCAAGATCCGGGCCGTGAACAGCAAGAAACATTCCTTCAACCAGGAGATCCTTAAGAAGAAGCTTGCCTACCTTGCTGAGCAGGAACAGCAGCTGGAAAAGTATCTTGGAGATTTAGATACAGCTGACGAAACCGATGTGCCCTCCCTCACCCTTCCCAAAGATAAGGCGCAGGAAAAGCTCGCAGCCCTGCGTAAGAGGACCAAAAAATACCGGGGATATGCCAAACACCTATCGCAAACCGGTGAAAAGCAGGTGCTGGAGACCGATCCAGAGGCCTACACCATGCACACCAAGGACGGCCTCTTCCCTTGTTACAATGTCCAAACTGCCGTAGAGGATAAGAACCACATCATCACCGCCTTCCTTACTACCAACCTCAACAACGACCAGGGTCAGCTGCACAGTACCGCGGACGAGGCCCGCAAAGCCGTGGGCGTGGATTCTATCCATGTGATTGCGGACAGGGGTTACGAGCGCAGGCCGGATATCGAGCATTGCATGCTGGATGGGATCATCCCGGATGTGGGCTTCAAGTACGACAAGGAAGAGCGCATCCATGTGATCGACCATATTCCAGCGGTCATCACCCCGGAACTTCGGGCATCCCGTAAGCCCGCCGACATCCACACCTGTCTCCACGCGGGCGTTCTGCCCGACTGCTACCAAAACAGCAGCATCCGGGTGGAACTGCAGCACCTGGGCGAATTGAGCTGCTTCCTTCGCCACAGAGACGGGCGGGTCACCTGCCCCATGGGCAGGGAGTTATTCAAGCGCAGGGTAAGAGCCGATGGCGCGACCGACTATTACAGCCGGGAGGCCTGCCGCACCTGTCCCAACCGCTGCACCCAGA